>NZ_JBQHDG010000024.1:0-183715 GCF_052068095.1 Phytohabitans sp. LJ34
TCGGCTCGCCCCGCGAGCCGCCGGCCGCCGCGGTCTCCGGCGGGAGCGGCGGCCCGCCGCTGACGCGGACCCGGGAAATCGTTTCTCGCTAGGCCGCGGTGAGTCTGAAGCCGACGCCGCGTACAGAGTGGATGGTCGCGGCGGACCCCAGCTCGGCGAGCTTGCGGCGGATCCGGCGGACCACCGAGTGGATGTCCGAGCCGCGGCCGAGGTGCTGGTTGCCCCAGACCTCCTGGTGCAGCCGCTCGTAGGTGAAGACCTGGCCCGGCGCGTCGAGCAACCGGTGCATGAAGTCGTGCTCCAGCCGGGTCAGCTCCACCTCCCGGTCGAGCCAGCGCAGCACCCGCCGGTCCGAGTCGACGCTCAGGTCCGTTTTCGACGTGGCGTCCGTGGTCGTGCGTGGCACGGCCGCGTCGAGGATCTCGCGCGCCTGCTCCACGCTGGCGACGATGAGGAACGCCTCCGTCCCGCCGAGCAGCTCGGCAAGGTGCCGACGCTCGGCCTCCGACGGCGCGATCCCGATGATCAGTGGCACGGCAAGGTCTCCACTCATCCCCAACCCCTCCCCGCGAGCACGATAGACGTAAGGATGCGACTCGATATGACACGGCGGGGTTACAACGAGTGTCTTGAATGCGCCATGGCGCATGTCCGACAGCTTCAGGCAGGATCGTGGCCATGAGAAGGCTCGCGCTGGTGGTGCTGCTGTTGCTGGCGGGGTGCTCGTCGTCGTCGACGCCTGCCACTGAGGACGTGGAGCTCGAGCTCGACGGCCGGCCCTTCCGCCTGCACGTGCCGAGCACCGCCCCCGACAAGGCGCCGCTCGTCGTGCTCCTGCACGGCTACACGTCGAGCGCCGACGAGCAGGAGTCGTACTTCCAGCTCACCGCCGAGTCCGACCGCCGCGGCTTCCTCTACGCGACGCCCGAGGGCACGACTGACCAGCGCGGCGAGCGCTTCTGGAACGCTACGCCGGCCTGCTGCGACTTCTACCGGTCCGGTGTGGACGACTCGGCCTACCTCGCGCGGCTCATCGACACGGTCGCCGCGAAGCACCCGATCGACCCCGCGCGGGTCTACTTCGTCGGCCACTCCAACGGCGGCTTCATGGCGCTCCGCATGGCCTGCGACCACGCCGACCGGGTCACCGCCGTGGTCTCCCTGGCCGGCGCCGCCACCGCCGACCCGGCCGCGTGCGAGCCGGCCCGCCCGGTCAGCGTCCTCCAGATCCACGGCACGTCCGACCGCACCATCCTCTACGAGGGCAGCACCACCGGCGGCCGCCGGTACCCGGCCGCGAAGGACACGGTAGCGCTGTGGCGCGGGCTGGACGGCTGCGCCGACCGCGCGGGCACGGCCGCCGCACCGATCGACCTCGACTCCACGCTCCCGGGCGCCGAGACCACGGTGACCTCCTGGCACGAGGGCTGCCGGGACGGGACGCGGGCCGAGCTGTGGTCGATCGAAGACGGCAGCCACATCCCCGCGCTGACCCCGACCTTCGCCACGGCGGTGGTGGATTTCCTCCTCGCGCGGTCCGCCCCGGCCCGGTAGCTCGGATCGGCTTTACTCGGAGGCGTGGATCATCTCGTTCCGGCACTCCTCGGCCTCGGCGGCGTCCTGCTGGTCGCGCTCCTGGTCCTGGCCGTCGTGCACGGCGTCCGCCAGGAACGCCGCCGCGTCGAGGCCCTGCGGGCCTGGGCCCACGCGCACCAATGGCGGATCGTCGACTCGCCGCAGCCGGTCGGGTGGACCTCCCGCGTGCCCGGCCGCAACCGCCGGGGCGTGTCGCGCGCGCTGGTCGGCGTGCAGCAGGGACATCACGTCAGCGTCGCCGAGTACCGGTACACGGAGACGACCTCCACGAGCAACAACAGCACGTCGTCGACGACCCACCATTTCATCGTGGTGGTCGTCCACCTGGACCGGCCCGGCGCCACGATCGCGGTGCAGCACCGCGGCGCCCTGTCCAAGCTCGGCCGCAGCATCTTCGGCGACCGCGCCACGGCCCTCGGCGACGAGCGGTTCGACAGCCGGTGGCGGGTGAGCGCGGACGACCCGACCATCGTGCGCGGCTTCCTCGGCCCGGCGCTGGTGGCGGAACACATCGCCGGGCGGGTGCCGCACTGGAGCCTGCAAGGCACGGAGCTGGTGACGTACGAACACGGGCGCCTCACCGACCCCTCGCGGATCCCGGCGCTGGTCGCGCCACTGCTGCGGGTAGCGAGCCTGCTGGGGCGGTGACGCCCGCGCTACCCGCTCTCCTCGGCGGCGCCACCGGGTGCGGCGTTCGGCCTCCCCGGCGGGGCGCTCAGCCGCCGACGCGGCCGCCGTGCGGGGTGATCGGCGGGCAGCGGCGCAGGAGCGCGCGGGTGTACGCGGCCGCCGCCGCCGAGGCGTACCCGCGCCACAGGTGGCCCAGGCGCTGGTCGCCGTAGTCGCTGATGCCGCGGATCACGAGCCAGTCCCGCCCGCCGGCGAACGCGGACGAGCCGATGCCGGAACCCTCCATCTCGATCGCCCGCAGGTCGAACTCCCGGGCCAGAGCGTCGCGGCGGGCGGCGTTGCGCAGCGAGCGGTTGGCCGACCCGATCCGTCCTTCGTGGACCTTCGGCAGACCGGGCCGGTGCCCCGACACGGCGGGATCGGGATGCCGCACCTGCCCGGCGTCCGGGCCGTCGTGCGCGTAGAGCCGGTCGGTCGCCGGGTCCGGCCGGGCGAACCCGGGCAACTCCCGCAGCAGCACCACCAGCTCCTCCTCCCACGGCCGCTGCCCCCGCAACGCCGCGGCCATCAACCCTTTCGCCCGATGCGTCAGCAACGCGGACGGCTGCGGAAACCCCTGCCGCAACGTGACCCCGTCGGGCCGGTCGACCACGTGGTCGTAGTCGACGATCCCCCACGTCGCCACCACGACGTCACCGAGCCGCACGTGCCGGTGCGGGTCGACGGGCGCGGGTACGCCGGCGGCGATGCCGACCATCAGGATCTGGTCGACCGACTCGAAGCTGCGCATCATGTTCGCCACCGCCGTAGCGGCCCAGTTGGTGCCGGTCTCGGTGAGCAGGGTCAGCACGACCGGGTGCGGCCGGCCCGCCGCGGCGCTGGGCATGGTCCCGCAGACGTATTCGGCGGGATCGCCGGCCACCGACCACTCCTCGACGCCGTCGACCAGCGCGGACATCGCCGCGAACTCCTCCGGCAACGCCGTGACCAGCCCGATCACCGGCTGCACCGGCGCCTTGCCGGCGGCGACCCGCGGCCCACGGTCCAGCAGGTGCTGTGCCCGCCGATGCGCGTTCGACATGTACCGCACGTCGTCGGCGAGCAGCGACTCCACCCACGCCGCGCACCCCCGGTCGTCGGCGAACAGCCCACCCGCCGGGGTGCCGCCCCACGGATCGATCGTCCGCAGCACCGTGTCCATATTGGACCGGGCAATCTCGACGGTGAGCTTCATGTCGGCCAGCCGGGTCAACAGGACCGTCATCTCGGTCGCCGTGGCACGACCGGCCAGCGCGGCCCGCAGCGAGACCTCGGCCGCCTGCCGGACCCGCAGCTGGTAGCGCACCTTCGCCGCGTCGAGCAGGTATCGGGCCAGCGGCGCCAGCTCCGCCTCGCCGCGCCACCAGGCCAGCGCGCTCATGTCCCGCTCGCGATCCGGCGTCGCCAGCGCGAGGATGCGCCGCTCCCGCCGCGCGTGCCCGTCGAACGGAGGCAGCTCCCACAGCACGCACCCGTCCACCAGGACGCCGTCGTTCCACAATGTCCCACCGTCCGGGGTGAGGTCCGCGGCGAGCTCCGCCGCCAACTCGACCGACGGCCGCACCGGAGGACCACCGCGCCGGGCCGCCGGATGCGTGCCGATGTAGAGCCGGACCACGCCGACCATCTCCTCGGTGCCGCCGGCGGCGACAGCGGCCCACTGCGCCTCCCACTCCTCCCAGGTCCGGGGCGGCGCGTCCGGGTCGGCCAGCCAGCCGATCGACAGGCTGAGCACGTCGTGCTCGCGGCGCAGGATCGCCTGCACCCGCCGATCCGCACTCTGCTGGGCCGCGACCACCGGCCCGGCGGGCAGCTCGGCGCACTCGTCCGGCAGATCCGTGGGCGGTCCGCCGCGGCCGATCCCCTCCGTCGTGCGGAGCAACGTCCGGGCAGCCGTCCACATTCGCCGGACCTGCTGGTACGCCAGCTCGCGCCGCGGCCCGTCCAGCGGCGCGAACACGTGCACGACAAGCTCCTGCCGGACCGCCACGTCGGTCGCCCGCGGCGGTGGTGGCGGCTTGGCCGGACGGCGCGCGGCGGTCGGCCCGCGCCGGCGACTCGGCGAGGCGACGGTCAGCCTGTGCACCAGCATGTTGGCGCGCAGCCGCGGCGATCGGTGTGGTTCGGCCGGGCGGGCGGACCGCGGGTCGCCGGGCGTCAGCCGGACCGGGTTCAGCGCCTGGAGGGCCGCCGCGGCGTCCTCGCACACCGCCGGCAGCCACCGCGAGATCACGCGCGCCATGAACCGGCTATTCACCGACATCTCTCGGAGATGGTCGAACCGGCGAGCAACCGAGGGCTGAATCGATCTTTCCGGGCGGCGATCCGACGGGACCGTCAGGAATGCAATTTGCAAAGGCGGCGCCGGAACCGGTCGGGTTTTCAGCGGATTCTCGAATCCGGTCGCTACGTGATATCCGCAGGTCGGACCGGGCTGCACTAACGTATCCACATTTCTATGGTGTGCCATGAGCGCACCCCCGGATCAGTTTCTGCCGGTCACCTACAAAGCTTTACAAGGTGTTCCTGGCACTGCCTCGATATGGAATGCTGTTTCTGCCAGAAATTGACGTTAGTTGTCAGCTGGCGGCCAAGCGACGGCAGTGATTCGCGGACCAGGGAGCGTGGCAGGTGACGCAGGACCTCGTCGCCGAGCTGCAACTGCTGCACCGCGCCGCCGGCCGCCCGTCGTATCGCCGGATCAGCTCCGAGGTCCGCAGACAGAACCAGATGCCTGACACCGTCAGCCACGAGACGGTCAGCGCCATCCTCCGCGGCGAAGGACTCGCCCGATGGTCCAAGGTGGAGTGTGTGGTGCGGTACCTGGCCGCCATGGCCGTCCATCGGCCGAACCAGGACGAGGAGGTGCGGCGGTTTCACGCGCTCTGGCTGGCCGCCTCGGACCGGCTCGCGCGGGCGGCACCGCCCGCCGTCGATCCCCCGTCCACACCGACCGCACCGCCCGCCGCCGCCCCGCCGGACGCCCCGCCACCGCCCGCCGGCGTGGCCCACCTGGGCCTGGCACCGCACCGCACCCCGGCCTTCACCGGACGCGACGACCTGCTGGAGCTGATGAGGACCCGACTCGTCGGCGAGCCGTGGCAGCCCCTGGTCCTCTACGGGCTCGGCGGCGTAGGTAAGACGCAGCTCGCGGTGGAGTACGCCCACCGGCACGCCGAGGAGTACGACCTGGTCTGGTGGATCGCCGCCGAAGACCGCTCACGGGTGACGGCGTCGCTGGTCGCGCTGGGCGAGCGGCAGGACTGGCCGACGAGCTTCGATATGGCGCAGACAGTTACCACCGTGCTGAGCCGTCTGGAGCTCGGCAGCCTACGATGGCTGGTCGTCCTGGACAACTCCGGTGCGCCGGAGGAGCTCGCGCCGCTCGTTCCGGCCGCGGGTGGCCACGTCGTCGTGACGACCCGCGACGTGGCTTGGCTCGACTCGGGCCGTTCGATCGAGGTGGACGTTTTCGCCCGCCGGGAGAGCATCGAGCTGCTTCGGGCGCGCGGGCACGACATCAGTTTCGACGAGGCGGACCAGCTCGCCGACCGTCTCGGCGATCTGCCGCTGGCGCTCGAACAGGTGGCCGCCATGCAGTCGGCGACGCGGACCCCGGTCCGGGAGTATCTCCGCCAGCTGGACGAGCGTGCGACCGGGCTGTTGGCCGCGGCGGAGCCGGGCGAGTACCGCGCGACCGTGGCCACCGCCTTCGCGGTCGCCGCCGACCACGTGCGTGCCGAGTCGCTGGCCGCCGGCCAGCTTCTGGAGCTGCTGTCCTGCCTGGGCGCCGACCCGATCCCGCTGTCCCTCCTGCGCCGCGCCGGAGGTCGGGTCCCACCGCCGCTGGGCCGGCTGCTCGCCCAGCCCGATCTGCTCGACGAGGCGGTCCGCCTGGTGCGCCGGTACGGGCTTGTCAAGCTCCTCGATGGTGGCCAGGCCCTCCAGGTACACCGGCTGGTGCAGGCGATCGTCCGCGACGCGTTGCCCACCCGCGTCCGCGAACGGGCGTACCACAACGCCCGCCGGCTGCTCGCGGTGGCCAATCCCGGCAACCCCCTGGACCCCTTGACCTGGGACATGCACGCGCAGATCGGCCCGCACCTGCGACCCGCGCGCGCCATGGAGGTGTCCGATCCGGACAGTCGGAAGGCGGTGGTCCACCAGGCGACATATCTGTACGAGATCGGAGACTTCGAGGGCAGCCGCCGGCTCAGTCACGAGGCGTGGACCACGTGGACGCGGCAGGGCGGCCCGGAGGACGCCCAGGTGTTCGCGTGCCTACGCCGGCTCGTCGCCGCGTTGTACGCCCTCGGCCGCTACGGCGAGTCGCGCCGGCTGGCCGACGAGGCGTGGCAGCGGCTGCTCGCCGACCCCGAGTACGGTCCCGACCACCCGTCGACCCTGGAGATCGCCGACACCACCGCTGTCCTGCTGCGGGTGTCCGGCCGGTACGCCGAGGCGCTGAGGCTCGACCAGGACCGGGTCGAGCGCTACGGCCGGATCCACGGTGATGCCCACCCGCACACCCTGGCGGCCCGTAACAACCTGGGTGCCAGCCTCCGGGCGATGGGCGACTTCCGCACGGCGTACGACCTCGACACGGGGCTCGCGGAGGTCCGCCGCCGGTCGCTCGGCCCGGACGACCAGCGCACGCTCCTGTCACTTTCCAATGTGGCCCGCGATCTCTACGGGCTCGGTAGGTACGCGGAGGCGTTGGAGCTTCAGCGGACCGTCTGGCCGGCGTACCGCGAGCGGCTCGGCGACCGGCATCCCCTGGTGCTCAGTGCCTGGCGCACCATCGTGCTCGGCCTGCGGAAGACCGGCCAGGTCACCGCGGCGCTGGAGGACGCCCGCCGGCTCTATCTCGTCACCCAGGGTCACGTAGGCGCCGACCATGAGCTCAGCCTCGCCGCGATGATGACGTACGCCAATACGCTGTGCGCGGCCGGCGACCTGGGTCAGGCGTGGAATGTAGCCACCGACGCGATGTACCGATATCGCCGCCATTTCGGGGAGCGTAATCCGCTGAGCCTGGTCGCGGCCGCGAACCAGGCCATCATCCTGCGCGCGATGGGCGAACGGCGTCGCGCCCGGCAGTTCGGTGAGAGCAGCTTCTACAGGCTACGCCAGGTGCTCGGCCAGCAGCACCCGTACACGATCGCCGCCGCCATCGGTGTCGGCAACGACCTGGTACTCGCGCACGAGACAGAACGCGCGCGCCGCCTACTCGCCAGCACGCTCGACGACGCGCGGCGGGTTCGCGGTGAGCGGCACCCAGAGACGCTGGTGTGTGCGGTCGACCTCGGCTTGCTCGCACCGGCGGGCACTCCGGACGCCGACCTGCTCGGCTCGGCCATAGCGGAGCTGCGGCGGGTGCTCGGCCCGGAGCACCCGCTGGTAACCGCCGCCGCCGACGGGCATCCAGGAGAGTCCGAAATAGAACCCCCGCCTGCGTGATTCGCCGGACCGCCGAACGTCGAGACACTAATATCCCCTGCGGGAGGATTACGTGAACTGTGGCTTTGTCTTGCTGCCCGCGAGGATGGCCTGACCGTGCCTCCTGATGGCGTGCCGCTGGGGCTCCCAGTGGCTCTTGGTCCGGCTGACTGGCCGTCGACGCTTGACGTGAACGCGATGCGGGCCGGCGGCTGGCGACCGACGCCCTTTCGGGACGTCGTGTTGAAGGTGCACCAAAGGTGCGACCTCGCCTGCGACTACTGCTACATGTACACGATGGCGGACCAGTCGTGGCGGGATCGCCCCCGGGTGATGGCGCGGGAGACGTGGCTCGCGGCGGCCGGCCGGATGGCCGAGCACGCCCGGATACACAAGCTCGACGCCATGCGGCTCGTCCTGCACGGTGGCGAGCCACTGCTCGCCGGCACCGACCGGTTGGGCCGGCTGGTCTCCGACTTCCGCGACGCGTTCGACGGCCTGTGCCGGCTGCGGATCCGGATGCAGACCAACGGTGTGCGGCTCACGGCCGACGTCCTCGACACGCTGTACGAGCAGGGTGTCACAGTCGGGGTGAGCCTCGACGGCAGCCCTGTCGACAACGATCGGCACCGCCGGCGCGCCGACGGGAAGAGCAGCTTCGCGGCGGTCGACCGCGCGATCCGGCTCCTGAGTGCCCCCGAGTACCGGTCGGCCTTCGCCGGGCTGCTCTGCACGGTCGACCCGGACACAGATCCCGTCGCCTGCTACGAGGCGCTCATCCAGTACGGGCCGCCCACAATCGACTTCCTCCTGCCGCACGCCAACTGGTTGGACCTGCCGAAGCGTGCGGCCGGCGCAGGCCCTACCCCATTCGGCGACTGGCTGGTCAAGGCCTTCGATCGTTGGTCCGGCGCGCCCCGGGAGGAGACGAGGGTAAGGCTCTTCGAGGACGTCATCGGGCTGATCCTGGGCGGCCGCGGTCGCTCGGAGCAGATCGGCCTCAGCCCTGTCGCGGTCGTCGTGGTGGAGTCCGACGGAGCCATCGAGCAGGTCGACTCGCTCAAGTCGGCATACCACGGGGCCTCCGCGACCGGTTTGACGGTTTTCGCCAACACCCTCGACCAGGCTCTCGAGCACCCCGGAATCGTCGCCCGCCAGATCGGCCTCGCCGCGCTCTCCGCCACCTGCCGGGACTGCCCCGAGCACACGATCTGCGGCGGCGGGCACTACGCCCACCGCTACCGCCCGGGTACGGGTTTCCTCAACCCGACCGCCTACTGTGCCGACATGCTGCGACTCGTCCAGCACGTCAAACGACGCGTACACGCCGACGTCGACATCGACAACCTGCGCGCCCGCCTGGAAACCAACCCATGATCACGTTCCATGACCTGCCAGCCGAAGCGTTCGCCGGCCTGGCTTCGGGGCTCGGCGGTCCGGCGGCGGTGAGGCATCTCGTCCGCGTCCAACACAGCAAGCACCTGCTGCTGCTCCGGTACCTCGCCGACGCGTACTCCGGCGACCCGAACCGCGCGGCCGCGGTGGAGGTGTTCGGCTGGGCCCAGCGGCGCGACCCGGACGAAGTCGCCTACCTGATGACCGATCCGATGGTCGGCGCCTGGGCGGCACGGACCACCCGGCGGCTCACCGGTGAAGAGGTGGAGCATGTCGGCCCGCTCGAGGCCGACCTCGCACAGCTGGGTGCGGTGGCCGCCGCCGCCGCGCGCCGCACCGGGATGGACGCCGAGATACGGACGCGGACGCTGGTCGGCACCGTCACGCTGCCGACGCTCGGGAACGCCTTTCTGGACTCGGACGGTCCCGCTGTCGTAGCGGTCAGCGGCGGCCAAGCCACGATCACCGCCGGCACGACGAAGGTACGGGTCGCCGAGGGCGAGCCTGGCTGGCGGGCGCTGCGCCGCCTTGTCGCCCGCCATGACGGCTTGGACGGCTCGCTGGCGCTGGAGGACACCAACCCGTACCGGAACTGCTACCACGCGCCGCCGGCGGACCGGCTGCCGGAGGGCGATTTCCGGCGGTGGCAGGAGTTGCACGGCGAGGCGTGGCCGATGCTGGCGAAGTTCGTCCCGGAGCGCGCCGCCGAGCTGGCCGCCGGGCTGCGCTCGGTGGTGCCGCTGGTGACGAGGGACGACGGCGTGGCGCGCAGTGCGACCGCGCGGGACGTGTTCGGGACTCTGGGCCTCGCCCGGCCCCGCACCCCCGCCGACCTGGCCGTCACGCTCGTCCACGAGTTCCAGCACTCCAAGCTGAGCGCGCTGCTCGACCTCGTGCCGCTCTGCCGGCCGGACGGGCGGGAGGGGCATAACGTGCTGTGGCGTTCGGACGCCCGGCCCACCGGCGCTCTACTCCAAGGCGTCTACGCGTTCCTGGGTGTGGCGGACACCTGGCGCGGCCTCCGGTCGGCTCCCGGGCTCGAGGAGTCGGCCACCCGCGAGTTCGCGTTCGCGCGCGAACAGGTCGCACACGGCGTCGCCGAGTTGAAGAGCTCGACGGAGCTGACGCCGGCGGGTCATGCCTTCGCGGAGGGCCTGCGGCAGTCGGTGGACGCGCTCGGCGCCGAGCGCGTGCCGGCGCCGGCGGCGAGATGGGCGGTCGAGGCCGTGGAGCGACGGCGGCGGACCTGGGCACGCTAGCCCGAACCACCATCGAGGAGATGGGTGACACGATAGGCTGCCAACCGACAGGCGGCATGGTGCCAAAAAGCCTGCGTCCCTATCATTCTGTCTCGACGCGGCGGAAAGGCACGGACATGGCGGAAGCGGAGCGCCCTCCCGCTGAGGGCGACGGTGTCACACCCATCGCCGACCTCACCGCGCACTCTCTCGACGACGTGCTCGGCTCCGGCGAGTCCGCGCTGACAAGCTCGATGCGGCGCCTCGTGGAGGATATGCGCCAGTCCGGCGAACACTACGCCGCGCACGGCAGCACCACCTGACTTCGGCGTGGCAAACTGGCGTGTCGCACCCCGCCCGTTACCGTGGTGGCTGCCAAAACCACCGTGGGACGAGACGGAGTGGCACGATGCCCGAGGGCGTGGACGTTCTGCGACACGAGCCGGCGGCGATACCCGACCTCACACGCTGGTCGATAGACGATGTTTTCGACGGCGGGCATCCGATGTTGACGGTCATCACGGAGCAGTTCGTGTCGCGCCGGCAGCCCACGGAGCGGTACACGGCGTATGACGCCGTGCCGCCGTCGACCCTTCGAGACTGAGCGGCCGCTACGTCGGCGCCGGCTCGATGTCGGATTCGGCCCGGCGTCCCTCGCGCGCGGCCACCGTCTCCGGATGGTCGGCACCGAGCAGCGCGGCGAGCGCTGTCACCGCCTCGTCGATCAGTGACCGGCCTTCGTCGCCCCGACCTGTCGACACCGCGTCCAGCCCCGCGTTGACCGCACAGGCCACTGTGTACGGATGCGGCTGGCCGCGGGCCCGCTGCGAGATCTGGAGGGTCGCCGCGGAGAGTCGCCGCGCCGCCTCGAACTCGCCCGCCAACGCGAGGTCGTTCGCGAGGCCGACGGCCGCACTCAGTGTGAACTCGTGCTCGGGTCCGAGCACCTCGTTCATCCGGGCATGGGCACGCTCGTCCAGCTCGCGTGCCTGCGCCAGCTGGCCCAGTTCGCGCAGCACGATCGCGAGGTTGACCGCCGCCGTCAGTGCGAGCGGGTGGCCCTCCCCGAACACGAGGACGTACTGGTCCATCGTCGCCGCCGCGCGACCGTGCGCGGCGGCCAGGTCGCCGGTGACGCGGAGCGTGTTCGCGTGGGTCATCGCGGCTGCGAGGGCATGCTCGTGCTGGGGCCCGTACCGCCGCTCGCTGTCGCGGTCGTGCTCGGCCGCTGCCGCCAGCGCCTCCTCGTACCGGCCCGCCTTCCGCAGTGTGATGGCGAGCGTGCGGCTGGCCAGCAACACGTTCGGATGTGCGGCACCCAGCTGCCGGCGAAACGGGGGAACGACCTTCCGGATGAGTGCGAGCGCCTCGGCGTAGCGACCGAGGCCGTACAGGTCACGCGCGAGGTTGGCCTGGGCGAAAAGCAACCGGCGGTCGTCTTGGCCCACCGCCCGCTGCCACGTGCGGACCACATCGGCGTCGATCCGGTGAGCTCCGGCGAAGTCGCTCAGCATCCGAAGGTTGACGGCGAGGTTGGTGCGGGCCCGGAGCGTCCTCTCGTGCTCGCCACCGAAAACCCTCAGGTGCCGATCGACGTTTTCCCGGTCCCACTCCATGGCCTCACGAAAAAGACCGGCGACGCGCAGACTCACCGCGAGCCCGTCCACGGCGGCCAGCGTGTACACGTGGTCCGGCCCGAACGCGGGATGGTGCCGCAGCCGCTCGAACGCGCTTCTGGTGAGACTCCACGCCCGGTCGTTGAAACCCAGCTGCCGCAACGTGATCGCGAGGCAGAGGGTGGCGCGCAGGGTCAACTCGCCGTCCGGCCCGAGGCTCCGCACTCCTTCAACCTTCGACCACACCTGGACCGCCGCCTCCGCCAGACGCCGGCAGCCTTCGGTGTCGCCGGTGATGTTCAGGTATCGCGCCTGCTCGAGAAAGGCGCGGCGGGCGTCGAGCAGGTCGGAGTCAATCAGACCGGCCGGACCGATGTGCGGCCCCAACTCGGCGTAGAACGGCCAGGTGGCCTGGTCTATCGGATCCCCGGGGTTCGCCGCCGCCAGCAGGCGCTGCACGTTGCCCAGGCCACGCTGGGCCGCCTCTTCTCTCAGCTCGTCCCGCAGTACCGCCTGGAAGAGCCGGTGCACGTGGATACGTTGGTCCGGGTCGACCTTGGCCAGACCGTACCGGCGCAGATCGTGGATCACCCGCTCCCAGGCGACCGGGTCGCGAAGCGCGGCACCCAGCGCCGGCGAGACACGCGCGTCCTTGCCCCGCCGCAACAGCTCGCCGGAGATCGGCTCCGCGCCGAGGAACGCGAACATTTCCAGCAGATCGGCCACCGCCGGCGCGGCGTCCCGCAGCCGCTTGATGGTGAGCCGCACGAGCGCGACGATCGTGGGACGGAGCGACTCCGGCCTCGACAGCTCGTGCACCTGCTGGTCGAGCTCCGCGAGGTACTCGGTAACCGACAAGCCGGTGGCGACCTGACACGAGACCGCCTGGTCCAGCGCGAGCGGCAGGTCACCGAGCCGGGCCGCCAGACGGTCGGCGTCCGCCGCCGACATGCTCCCGCTCCGCTTCCGGAGCAACTCGATGCTTTCGGCCCGCTCGAAAACGCCCACCTGTATCGGGTCCCAGACCTCCGACCAGGTCTGGTCGCGCGAAGTGAGCACGACGTGGCCGCCCCGGACGGGTATCAGCCGGGTGATGTCCTCCGGCTCGTTGGCGTTGTCGTAGATCAGGAGCCAGCGCAGCGAGCTGGCCGCCAGCTCCTCCAGCACGAGACTGGCGGCCTGCTGGAGGTCCGCGGTCGCGGGCGTGTCGAGGCGCCGGCCGAGCTCGTGCAGCGACTGGAGCACAAGCGACTGTTGCTCGGAGGGAATCCACCAGACGATGTCATAGCGGTCCGCGTACCGGTACGCGTATTCGGTGACGAGCTGCGTCTTTCCCACACCGCCCATCCCGTGCGGCACGCGCGGCAACACCGAGGCCTTGGAACGCCGCTCCAACGCCCGCTGTAGGGCGAGCAGGAGACCCGCCCGGCCGGTGAACGCGGCGTTGCGCGCCGGCACACCGCCCCAGATCGGCAGCCGCCTGCCGCTCTCCTGGGGCGCTCCGGTCGGCTCCCGCACAGCCGATGCGCTCCGGCCGATCACCGTGACGGCTCCCGACTCCCCCCTTGACAAGATCCGCTGCGAACCATTATTGGGTGGTGTCTCGTGTTTCGTGGGGTTTTGTCGGAGCCAGTGCCGGACGGTGGAACGATCGGTGCCACTGGCGGCGGCGGCCACGTCGATCCATCGGTCGATCTCCGCGGCCAGGCCGCTCGGAGCCTCCGCACCTATCCTGGCGGCGAATGCCAGCAACGGCGGAATCCCGGCCGCATCAGCCGACATCGCGGCGATGCGCTCGACGACCGCGGCGGTGTCGTGCCACGGAAGATCGTCCTGAGTGGGCCGGAGCGTCTCGCCGGCCACCGCGAGCTGCGCGGGCGTCACAGCATCGAGCAGGCGAATCAGGGCGTCGCGGAGATGACCCGCGAACGCGGAGTGTTGCTCGCCCGTCACACCCCGAATCTAATCTACAGATCTCATATGGGACCAGTCAGCAAATCGTGTGGCGGATGACTGTACGATAGTTGGCTTGAACATTCGCACCAGAAAACGTCAGTTCCTGTCAGGTTCCGGACCGCTAGCCGGATCTGACGCGCGGTGTCCCAGAAATCGTGCGGCATTGGCGCTCATGAGTTTCGTCCGTTGTTCGTCGGTCAGGAATTCGGACTTGCGCACCACCTGACCCGCTGGGCGCTCGCCGAGTGGGTACGGGTAGTCGCTGCCGACCATCACCCGGTCTTCGCCGACCACCGAGACCAGCAGGCGCAATGCCGGCTCCTCGAACACCACACTGTCCACATAGAAGCGCCCGAGGTAGTGGCTCGGCGGGTGCGCCGAGCGCCCCCGCACCAGATCCCCCCGCCGGTGCCAGGCGTTGTCGGCCCGGCCGAGCCAATACGGGAAGCTGCCCCCGCCGTGCGCGAAGCAGATCCGCAGCGAATCGGGCACCTCGTCGAAGACGCCGCCGAGGATCATCGCCAATAGGGAGAGGTGGGTCTCGGCCGGCATGCCGGTCAGCCAGCGGGCCATCCACCGGTCCAGCCTGGGGCTGTCGGGCATGTCCCACGGGTGTACGAACACGGGCGCTCCCACCGCCGCGCAGTGTTTGAGGAACTCCACCACACCTGGGTCGTCGAGGTCGCGGTCGCCTACGTGGTTTCCGATCTCTACGCCGGCGTGGCCGGCGGCCAGGCAGCGGTCTAGCTCCGCGCTGGCGGCGTCCGGGTCCTGCAAGGGGACCTGGCAGAACGGGATCAGCCGGTCGCCGCCCGCGGCCGCGCACTCCAGCACGAGGTCGTTGAAGATGCGGGCGACGCGAATCGCCTGGTCCGTCGGGCGGTCGTAGGAGAAGAAGAGCGGGGTGGGCGAGACCACCTGGACGTCGATGCCGTCGGCGTCCATGTCGGACAGTCGGGTCGGTGCGTCCCAGCAGGCGGATTGGATGGGCCGCCACTCGCGCTCGCCCAGCATGAGCATGGCGGCGCGCTCGTTGTCTACGCGGAGCCAGGGCCAGCCGGTCCCACCGCACTCGGCGGCCAGGTCCGGCCAGCCCTTGGGCACGACGTGCGTGTGCACGTCGTACACCGGTCGGTGCGTCATCCCTTGCCCGGGTGGAGCGTGCCGCACTTGTCGCAGGTGCGGGCGGTCTCGTCGGCGTAGAACGCCTGGAAGACCGGGGGCAGGTCGACCACGATGTCGCGCACCTGGAGCTCCACCTCGTGCACCAGGTTGCCGCACTCGGGGCAGTACCACTGGAACTTCTCCAGCGTGCCCTCCTCGCGGACCCGTTCCACGACGAGCCCGACCGAGCCCTCCTCGGGGCGCTGCGGCGAGTGCGGCATGTTGCCCGGCAGCACCCACATGTGGCCTTCCTTGATGTGGATGGTGTCGGGGCCGTCGGGCGTCATCACGTTGAGGTGCATGTTGCCTTTGATCTGATAGAAGAACTCTTCGTAGGGGTCGACGTGGAAGTCGGTGCGCTGGTTGGGTCCGCCGACCACCATCACGATGAAGTCGGACCCCGTCGGAAACATCTGCTTGTTGCCCACCGGTGGCTTGAGCAGATGCTGGTTTTCGGCGAGCCAGCTCGGGAAGCTCACCGGTTGCGCGACCTCGGACATGGCAACTCCCTTTTACGGTAGAAGGGCCACGGCTTGCATCTCGATCAGCAGGTGCGGGTGTGGCAGCTGGTGCACGGCGACGGTGGTGCGGGCCGGTCCGGTCTCGTCGAAGAACTCGGCGTACACCTCGTTGTAGCCGCCGAAGTCGTTCATGTTGACCAGGTAGGTGGTGACCTGGGTGAGGTCGCGGAGGTCCGCGCCGATGGAGCGGAGGATCTCGCGGATGTTCTCGATGACGGCGCGGGTCTGCTCGCGGATGTCCAATGTGGTCGTGCCCAGCTCGTCGACGGCGGCGCCGGCGATGGTGTTGTCCGGCCGGCGGCTGGAGGTGCCGGAGACGAACGCGAAGCCGCCCGCGACCTTCACGTGCGGGAAGCGGCCGCGTGGGCGGGCCATGCCGTCGACGATCATGCTGTCCGCACCGCCACCGTGCCGAGGCCCTCGACGACCGCGCGCACATGGACACCAGGTGCCAAGGGGACCGCCGCCGTGGCCGCGCCGGCTAGCAGCACCCAGCCCGGGTCGACCTTGCCTGCGAGGCGGACACCCCAGGAAACCGCCCGCCGCGGGTCGCCCAGAATCGCCGCCGTCGATCCGATCTGGACCACCCGGCCGTCGACTTCCAGCAGCACGCCGAGGTTGTCCAAGCCGCCAGGCAAGGGCTTCCAATCCCCGATGGCGAACGCCGCCGCGGAGGAGTTGTCGGCGATGACGTCCGCCAGCGAAAACTTGAAGTCGGCGTACCGGGAGTCGATGATCTCCAACGCCGGGGCCACGGCCGTGGCGTTTCCGGAGGCGTCGAGGAGGAAGGCCACCTCGGGCTCGATCCGCGGATGGATGTAGCCCGAAGTGTCCACAGTGGCGCCGTCGGCGATCGCCATCGCATCGGTCAGGCGGCCCCAGATCACTTCGTCGACGCCGACCTGTGCCATCTTCGCGCGGCTGGTGAGGCCCAGCTTGATGCCGACGAGCCGCTCACCCCGGGCGAGCCGCCGCGCCACGAGGGCCTCCTGCACCGTGTAGGCGTCGGCCGCGTCCAGCCCGGCGGCGGAGACGATCTGCGGGATGGCCACACCGTCACGCGCCGCCGCGTCGAGCCGCTCAGCCAGGTCGCTCACCGTGCGCCCTCCTTCACCAGATCGAGCGCGACGTCGACGATCATGTCCTCCTGACCGCCGACCATGCCGCGGCGGCCGAGCTCGACGAGGATCGTGCGCACGTCGACGCCGTAGCGGTCGGCGGCGGCCTCGGCGTGCCGCAGGAAGCTCGAGTACACGCCCGCGTAGCCGAGCGAGAGGGTCTCCCGGTCGACCCGCACCGGCCGGTCCTGAAGCGGGCGGACCAGGTCGTCGGCCGCGTCCATCAGCGCGAACACGTCGCACCCGTGCGCCCACCCCATCAGGTCGGCGGTGGCGGCGAAGACCTCGAGGGGTGCGTTGCCGGCGCCGGCGCCGTGCCCGGCGAGGGCCGCGTCGACGCGGGTCGCGCCGTGCTCGACGGCGACGACCGAGTTGGCCACGCCGAGCGAGAGGTTGTGGTGGGCGTGGACGCCGATCTGGGTCGCCGGGTCGAGCACCTCGCGGTAGGTGTCCACGCGCGCGGCCACGTCGCGCATCAGCAGCCGGCCGCCGGAGTCGGTCACGTACACGCAGTGCGCGCCGTACGACTCCATCAGCTTGGCCTGCGCGGCGAGGCCGGCCGGGTCGTTCATGTGCGACATCATCAGGAATCCGGACACGTCCATGCCGCTTTCCCGGGCCCAGCCGATGTGCTGGGCGGCGATGTCCGCCTCGGTGCAGTGGGTGGCGACCCGCACGCTCGTCACGCCGAGGTCGCGAGCGGCGCGCAGGTCGTCGATGGTGCCGATGCCGGGCAGCAGCAGCGTGGTGAGCGTGGCCCGCTGGACCACCTCGGCGGCGGCCGCGATCCACTCGGCGTCGGTGTGCGCGCCGCGCCCGTAGTTGAGGCTCGAACCGGCGAGGCCGTCGCCGTGCGCCACCTCGATGGCGGCGACCCCGGCGGCGTCGAGCGCGGCGGCGATCTCGCGCACCTGGTCGACGGTGAAGCTGTGCCGCGAGGCGTGCATGCCGTCCCGCAGCGTCACGTCCTGGATGTAGAGGCTCATGCGAACGCACCCCGCAACGCCACCATGCGCTCCGCGGTACGCAGGGCCGCCGACGTCATGATGTCCAGGTTTCCGGCGTACGCGGGCAGGTAGTGCCCGGCACCGGAGACCTCCAGGAAGACCGTCACCTGTAGACCGTCCGGGGTGGACGCGAACTGCACGTCCTGCTTGAGGCGGTATCCGGGCACGTACTGCTGGACGCTTGCCACCATCTCCCCCACCGACGCGGCGATCCGCTCCCGGTCGGCGGATGGGTCGGGACACAGGCAGTAGACGGTGTCGCGCATCAGCATCGGCGGGTCCGCCGGGTTGAGCACGATGATGGCCTTACCGCGGCCGGCCCCGCCGACCACCTCCAGGGCCCGCGCGGTCGTCACGGTGAACTCGTCGATGTTCGCGCGGGTGCCGGGCCCGGCCGAGCGGGAGGCGATGGCGGCGACGATCTCGGCGTACCCGACCGGCGTGACCGCGGCGACGGCGGCGACGATCGGCACCGTGGCCTGACCGCCGCAGGTGACCATGTTGACGTTCGGCTCGCGCAGGTGCTGGTCGAGGTTGACCGGCGGCACCACGTACGGGCCGACGGCCGCCGGCGTCAGGTCGACCACCAGCCGCCCGTGCTCGCGGAGCACCTCCGCGTGGCGGTGGTGCGCGCCGGCCGACGTGGCGTCGAGGACGATGCCGACGTCGGCGAACTCGGGCATCGCGACGAGCCCGTCGATGCCGCCCGCCGTCGTGGCGACACCGAGCCGCCCGGCGCGGGCCAGGCCGTCGGACTCCGGATCGATGCCGGCCATGGCCACCATTCTCAAGGATGTGGAGAGCCGCAGGACCTTAATCATCAGATCGGTGCCGATGTTGCCCGAACCGATGACCGCCACCCCGGTCGTCATCACACCGCCCCCTTGTCGAAGCAGGCGCGCACCGAGCCCAGCCCGGAGATCCGCGCCTCGTACGCGGCGCCGGGAGTGACCGGCACCATCGGCCCGAGCGCGCCGGAGAGCACCACGTCACCCGCGCGCAGCGGTTGCCCGGCGGTGGCCAGGGTGGCCGCCAGCCACGCGACGGCGTGCAGCGGGTTGCCGAGGCACGCGGCGCCGGCGCCGACCGAGACCGGCTCGCCGGCGTGTTCCAGCACCGCGCCGCACAGCCGAAGGTCCACATCGGAGAGCCGGACGGGGCGGGTGCCGAGCACGAACAGGCCGCTGGACGCGTTGTCCGCGACCGTGTCCACGATGGAGATGTCCCAGCCGGCGACCCGCGAGTCGACCACCTCGATGGCGGGCAGCAGGTGGTCGGTCGCCCGGATCACGTCGACCGTGGTCACTTGTGGCTCCACGAGGTCGGCGCCGAGCACGAACGCCACCTCGGCCTCGACCCGCGGCTGCAAGAGGCGGTCGAGCGCGATCTCGGCGCCGTCGGGTACGGCCGCGTCGGCCATCAGCACGCCGAAGTCGGGCTGGAACACGCCGAACGTCTCCTGCACCGCCCGCGCGGTCAGGCCGATCTTCGCGCCGACCTGGCGGCGACCGGCGGCGAGCCAGGCGTCGACCTGCTCGCGCTGCACCGCGTACGCGGCGTCCACATCGCCCACCGGGATATGCGTTCCACGCAGCGGTGGGCACGGGACCCCGGTCCGGTAAGCCTCGGTGAGAAGAGCCGCTGCGGTCATGACAGGTCCACGCAGACGTTGGTCAGCTCGGAGTAGAAGGCGAGCGAGTGCACGCCACCCTCGCGCCCCACGCCGGACGCCTTGACCCCGCCGAACGGGGTGCGCAGGTCGCGCAGAAACCACGTGTTGACCCACACGATCCCGGCGTCCAGGCCGGCGCCGGCGCGGTGCGCCCGCCCGACGTCGCGGGTCCAGACCGTGGCGGCCAGGCCGTACTGGCTGTCGTTCGCCAGCGTGAACGCCTCCTCCTCGTCGTCGAACGGTGCGATGTGGCACACCGGTCCGAAGATCTCCTCGCGGTTGGTACGGTCGGCGTTGGACAGTCCGGTGAGGACGGTCGGCTGCACGTACGCGCCGCCGTCGCGGGCGTCGCCGAGCGCCGGCACCCCGCCACCGGCCACGACCGAGGCGCCCTCGGTGCGGGCCAGGTCGTAGTAGCCGAGCACCTTCTCGCGGTGCTGGCGGGAGATGAGCGGCATCGTGCCGGTGCCCTCGTCGGACGGCCAGCCGAACGGCAAGGCCGCGGCGCGCTTGCCGAGCCGCTCGACGAACTCGTCGAAGACCGGCCGCTGCACGTACAGCCGCTCGGTGCACAGGCACACCTGGCCGCCGTTGGTGAAGCTGGAGCGGACCGAGCCGTCGACCGCCGCGTCGAGGTCGGCGTCGGCGAAGACGAGCCCGGCGTTCTTGCCGCCCAGCTCGAACGAGACCGCCTTCACCCCGTCGGCGGCGGCCCGCATGATGGCGCTGCCGGTGGCCGACTCGCCGGTGAAGGTGATCGCGTCGACCCCTGGGTGGCGGGTCAGGAACTCGCCGGCCGAGTCGGGACCGAAGCCGTGTACCAGGTTGAAGACGCCGTCGGGGACGCCGGCCGCGGCCATCACCTCGGCCAGCACCGTCGCGGAGGCCGGTGTCTCCTCGGAGGGCTTGACTACGACGGCGTTGCCGCACGCGAGCGCCGGGGCCACCTTCCAGGTGAGCAGGAGCAGCGGCAGGTTCCACGGCACGATGACGGCCACGACGCCGGCCGGCTTGCGCACCGCGTAGTTGAGCGCGCGGCCGCCGTCGGGCGTGACCGTGGTGAACGACTCGGTCGGCGCGGCGGAGACGATGTCGGCGAACGCCCGGAAGTTGGCCGCCCCGCGCGGCACGTCGAGCGTCCGGGCCTGGCTCACCGGCTTGCCGGTGTCGGCGACCTCGGCGGTCACCAGGTCGTCGAAGCGCCGGTCGAGCTCGTCGGCGATCCCGCGCAGCACCGCCGCCCGGTCCCGCTCCCCCAGCCGGCCCCACGGCCCGCGCAGCGCGGCGCGCGCGGCGGCGACGGCGGCGTCCACCGTGGACTGATCGGCCTCGGCCACCTCGAAGATCTGCTCGCCGGTGACCGGTGAGACCTTCGAAAAGGCCCGCCCGGACTCGAAGCGCCCACCGACGAAGTTGCGCAGCTGGCCGGGCGACCCGACCGGGCGGCCGGTCGTCGCCAACCGTGGATCCCAGAGCGTCATGCCGCCCACCTCCGGATGCCCACGGCGGCGAGCCCGGCGCCGGCGAGGAGCGCCGCGACGCCCACGGCCCGGTGTTGCCACTGGACGCGGCGGCGCACCTCGGCGTACGGCGTGTTGGAGAACGACACAAGCTCGTAACGGGAGACGTAACGGCCGGGCAGCGCGCGTTCCAGGGCGTGCTCGACACGCTTGCCGAGGCGGAAGACGGGTGAGGCGACCTTGTCGCGCATCTCGACGAAGTTGGCGAGCGCCATCTCGGCGATCGCATCAGCGTCGTCGCGGCGCCGCTCGTGGAAGAGCGGCAGCGCCCGCGTCCAGTCGTCGCCGGTGCCGTCCAGGCACCGGTCCAGCTCGACGACGTCTTCCATCGCGCAGTTGGCGCCCTGGCCGTAGAACGGCACGATCGCGTGCGCCGCGTCGCCGATCAGCCCGACCCGGCCGTGCGCGTGCCACGGGTCGCAGCGCACGGTGCCGAGCAGCCCGACCGGGTTGTGCTGGTAGTCGTCGACGAGGTTGGGCGCGAGCGGCACGAGGTCCGGGTAGTGGGTGGCGAAGTGCCGCTCGACCGCCGCCGGGCTGCTCAACGACGCGAAGCTGCGGGTGCCGCCGTTGGGCCAGAAGAGCGTGCAGGTGAACGAGTGGTCCGGGTTGGGCAGCGCGATCATCATGGACGTGCCGCGCGGCCAGATGTGCAGCGCGCCCGGGTCGAGCGCGAAGTCGCCACCGGCCGGCGGGATGGTCAGCTCCTTGTACCCGTAGTCGAGGAAGTCGAGCGACTCGGTGAGCGCGTCGTGGGCGAGGAGCTGGCCGCGCACCGCGGAGCCGGCCCCGTCCGCGCCGAGCACCACGCCCGCCGCGGCCTGCACCTTCCCGGAGGCGGTCTCGAAGACCATGTCGCCGGTGGCCGGCTCCAGCCCGACGAGCTTGTGGCCGAAGACGACCCGCACGCCAGGCGCCCGCTCGGCGGCGTCGAGCAGCGCGTTGTTGAGGGCGCCGCGACTGATCGAGTTGATGGCCCGCTGACCGTCCACACTGTACTGCTGGAAGTCCAGCTCGCCCTCGACCGGGTGGATCATGCGGCCGCGCATCGGCAGCGCGTCGGCCATCACCTGGTCGGCGAGGCCGATCTGGCGCAGCGCGTTGAGCCCGCGCTCGGACAGCGCCAGGTTGATCGAGCGGCCCCGCTCGGGCTGGCTCGTGCGCGGGTCGGGCCGCCGCTCGTACACGGTGACCCGGTAGCCGCGCCGGGCCAGGAAGCACGCCATCAGGCAGCCACACAGACCCGCGCCGACGACGGCCACATCGGAGTCAGACACCGTCACACCTCCTTCGTGACCGCGGCCAGCGCACGCGCCGCGCGCCAGCAGTCGTGGTACGTGGAATAGAGCGGCACCGGCGCGAAGCGCACGACGTCGGGCTCGCGCGCGTCCGCGATCACGCCGTGCTCGTGCCGCAGCCGGCGGGTGACGTCGCCGGCCGCGCCGTCGGGGATCCGCACGGAGAGCTGGCAGCCGTGCCGCTCCGGCGCGCGCGGGGTGGCCACCTCCAGGAACGGGACCGCCTCGTCGAGCAGCTCCCGCAGGTATCCGGTCAGCCGCAGGCTGCGGGCGCGCAAGGCGTCCATGCCGACCCGGTCGAAGATCTCCAGGGAGGTGCGCACCGGACCCATCGAGAAGATGGGCGGGTTGGAGACCTGCCACGCGTCCACTGTGGTCGGTGGCCGGGCGACCGGCGCCATCTCGAAGCGGGTGGCCGGATCGGTGCTCCACCAGCCCTCGAAGCGCGGCAGTGTGGGGTCGGCCAGGTGCCGCTCGTGCACGAACGCGCCGGCGAGGGCTCCCGGCCCGCCGTTGAGGTACTTGTACGAGCACCACGCGGCGAAGTCGACGTCCCAGTCGTGCAGGCGCAGCGGCACGTTGCCGGCCGCGTGCGCGAGGTCCCAGCCGACCACGGCACCGGCCGCCCGGCCGGCGCGCGTGATCGCGGGGATGTCCAGCAGCTCGCCGGTCAGGTAGTTCACGCCGCCGAGCAGTACCAGCGCGACCCGGTCGCCGTGCGAACCCAGGTACGCGAAAACGTCCTCGGTGCGCGCGAGGCGTACCACGGTGGTGTCCGGGTCGAGGCCGTGGAAGCGGGCCTGGCTGCGGACCGCGTAGCTGTCGGAGGGAAAGGCTGTGTCTTCGATCAGGATCTGGGTGCGGTCGCCGGCCGGCCGGTAGAACGAGACCATCAGCAGGTGGAGGTTGACGGTCAGGGAGTTCATCACGACCGCCTCGGTGGGCAGCGCGCCGACGAGCCGGGCCGCCCGCTCGGTCAGCAGCTCGTGGTAGGGCAGCCACGGCCGGCCGCCCTCCAGGTGCCCCTCGACGCCGAGCCTGGCCCAGTCGTCGAGGTCGGCCAGCAGCTCCGGCACGGTCGCCTTGGGCTGGAGGCCCAGCGAGTTGCCGGCGAAGTAGGCGGTACCCGGCGGGATGTGGAAAAGCTCGCGGTGGCCAGGATCGGCCTCGTCCCGGCGGAGGGCGTCGTCCCCAGTCATCGCGGTCCTCACATGTGGGTCCGGGCCGACCACAGCTCCGGGAAGACCGGGCGGGCCATGCTGCGGCGCAGCCAGTTGGCGCCCGACGAGCCGGCGGTGCCCGGCTTGTCGCCCAGGGTCCGCAGCACGGCCTTGAGGTGCAGGTAGCGCCAGTCCATGAACTGCTCGCCGACCTCGGTGAGCGCCTCGGCGAGCAGCCACAGGTCGTTGCCGGGGGTCGGCTCGCGGTAGACCCGCACCCAGGCGTCCTCGATGGCGGGGTGCGGCTCGTGGTCGCTGGTGCGGTCGCGGTCGAGCGCGTCGGCGGGGATGTCGTTGCCGCGCCGGGCCAGCAGCGCCACCACCTCGTCCCAAAGGCTCGGCTCGCGGATGTCGCGGGTCAGCTCCGCGTACACCGCCTTCTGGCGGCGGAACGGGCGGATCAGCGGCTCGCTCTTGAGGCCGAGCGCGAACTCCATGTGCCGGTACATCGCGGACTGGAAGCCGGACGCCTCGCCGAGCTGGCCGCGGAAGCGGTTGAAGTCGGCCGGGGACATCCACCGCAGCGTGCGCCAGGAGGCGTTGAGGCCCTCCAGGTGCAGGCCGGCGCGGCGCAGCGGCTCCAGCGCTCCCCACACGTCGTCGTCGCGGACCAGCCGCTGCGCCTCGCGCAGCTCGTAGCGGATCAGCCCGAAGTACAGCTCCATGATCTGGCTGACCACGAGGAACGACATCTCGCCCGCGTCGTCGCTGATGGTCTGCTGGAGCGTGTGCAGCGTGCTGGCGTGGACGTACTCGTCGTACGGCGCGCTCTCCGCGAACTGGATCGTCTGGTCGTCCTCTTGGACGGCCATGGGTGCCGCAGTCACGCAAGATCACCTCCAACCACCAGCATCGTCGGTCACGGGCCCGCGGTGAATGGCGGTTCAACGGGTCCCTGACAGCAGTACCCGCAGAACCAGCGGTGGAACGCCGTCGCGACTTAACGAGTGAAAAGTGGGGTTGTTTTGGAGTGCTACGTCCTGTTCTCCTGCTGTCCCGAAGGCGGCAAGTTCGATAGGATCGAACAGATTCGGCACCCCCTGGAGGATCGTTGCGCACCTCGGCCGCCCGCGAGCAGAAGACAGACGCCCACCCCGACCGGGTGGGCGCGCGGATGCGGCGGTTCCGCACCGAGCGCGGCCTGACCCTGCGCGGGCTGGCCGCCCGGGCCGGGCTCTCCATCGGTTTCCTGTCGCAGGTGGAGCGGGGTGTCTCGTCGATCGGGCTGACCGCGCTCAACAGTGTGGCCGCGGCCCTCGACCGGCCGGTGGCCGAGTTCTTCGCCGAGGGCGACGAGGCCAGCTCCGACGGCGCGGCGGCCGCGCTGCCCGGCCACTTCACGCTCACCCGCGCCGAGAGCGGCGCGACGGAGTACGTGTCGGGCCAGGTCACCTACCGGATGCTCTCCGACCGGGGGCCCAACCTGGTGCTCGAGCCGATGGTGGTGCACATCGCGCCGGGCGGCCGTCGCGAAGAGGCGTACGCGCACGCCGGCGAGGAGTTCGCGTACGTGGTGACCGGCGAGCTGCTCTACGAGGTCGACGGCGTCGAGCACCGGCTGCGGCCGGGCGACAGCGTGCACCTGCGCTCCAACGTGCCGCACAACATGTACAACGACACCGACGAGGTGACCACGGTCGTCTCGGTAGTCACTCCGCGGCTGTTCTAGACCCGCCCTTGTTCACTGTCACGTAATTTTCGATGGCCTCCGCCGTCGTGTGCCACAGCGGGGCCGCCGGGTCGATCACCGCGAAGTGGTCGCCGGGCTCCTCGATGTACCGCACGTCGTCGCCGGCCGCCCGCGCCGCCGCCACGTACCGCCGGTTGAAGTCGATCAGGTCGAGGTCGTCGTCGGCACCGATCACCACGAGCTGCGGCACGCCGATCGGCACCCGGGCCAACGGGTCGGCGGCGGCGTAGATCTCCGGCACCTCGTAGCGCGGGCCGCCCAGCGCGGCGGTCACCGCGCCGGTGCCGATCCCTCGCCCGTCACCGCCGGCGAGGTCGAGCACGCCGGCCAGCGGCACGGCGAGCACCACCCGCCCGTGGTCGGCGGCCACCCGCAGCGCGAGCTGGCCGCCGGCCGAGTGGCCGAGCACGACAGTCCGACCCAGATCGAGGCCGCCGTCCACATCGGACAGCGCGGCGAGGCCGGCCGCGACGTCGCTCACGGTGGCCGCCCAGCCGTGGCGGTCCGGGCGCCGGTACTCCAGGTTCCAGGACGCGAACCCGCGCGCCGCGAGGTCGATCGCGAGCGCGTCCATCAGGTCGGCGGCCCACACCGAGCGCCAGAACCCGCCGTGCAGCAGGACCGCCACCGGACACGGCCGCTCGGCGGCGGGTGGCAGCCGCAACTCGCCGTACCGCTCGGCGCCGGGCCCGTACGCGATCCGGGTCGCCGGCCGGCGTCGCCGCAGCACCGCGTGCCGGATCGCCCAGACCAGACCCCAGACGCCCCGGCCGTAGAGGTGGACCGCGCCGGCCGCGACCGCCGCCGGGCCGGTGACCTCGATGTCGTACCAGACGGCGGCGGGCGCGTGCGGCATGAGCGCGCGTATCTCCGGGTGGCGGCCGGGCAGCACGACGGTGGGCACGCCGGCGGCGAGGTGCGCGCGCACCGCGGCGGCGCTGTCGACGACCGCCACGGTGCCGTCGACGCCGAGCCGGTCGAACTCCCCCTGCGCCACCGAAGCGAGGAGGGCGTGGTCGGCGCGCACGCCGCCCGCGACGACCACCCGCGCGCCGCTCACGAGGCCTCCCGGCGCAGCGACGGCAGGACCTCCGTGCCGAGCAGGTCGACGCCGCGCTCGTCGGTCAGGCCGTGCGGGGTGCCGAACTCGACCCGGCGCACGCCCGCGTCGATCAGCGCCTGCGCTTGCCGGGCCACGTGCTCCGGGGTGCCGGCGAAGGCGAACATGTCGAGCACGTCGTCCGGGATCAGGCGCCCGGCCGCGGCGTGCTCGCCCGCGTCGACGAGCGCGGCCACCCGGGCGAGCAGGTCGGCCGGTACGCCCGCGGTGGGGTCCAGGTCGGCGACGACGGCGAGGTACATCGCGACCTCGGTGCGGGCACGGGTCCGGGCGGCGCCCCCGTCGCGGTCCACGACGGTGACCGCGCCCAGCACGATCCCGATCTCGTCGACCGGCCGGCCGGCCCGTGTGGCACCGGCGCGCAGGCGGTCGCGGATCACCGGGACCATCGCGGGGTTGGCGCTGCCGCCCACCTTTATCTCGGCGGCGATCCGCCCGGCCAGCGCCGCGCCACGCGCGCCCCACGCGCCGACCAGCAGCGGCGGGTCGGGGCGCCACACCTTGTAGCGCAAGGCGGTGCCCGGCGCGAGCGTGAACACCTCGCCGGTGAACCCGCTCGAGTCGCCGCTCAGCAGCCGGTACACGACCTCGGCGCACTCGCGCAGCGCGGCGAGCGGGCGCGGCTGGGCGATCCCGACCGCGCCGAGCCAGGTGCCCCGGGCCAGCCCGAGGTAGGCGCGGCCGGCCGAGGCGAGGTCGAGCGCGGCGACCTGGCCGGCGATCTCGTAGGGCGCCATCGAGTACGGGTTGAGGCAGGCCGCGCCGAGCCGCACCCGCTCCGTGGCGTCCGCCATCTCCAGCAGCGGGAAGATCGGCGGCTGGTACATGAGGTCGCCGAAGACCGTCAGCACGTCGAAGCCGCACTCCTCGGCCCGCCGGGCGAGCCGCGCGTAGGCACCGGCCGGCTTGTCGCTCTGTAGGCCCAAGCCGATCTCCACGGCACTCACGTCAAGTCGGCGGAGTTCATGCCCCGCCGGCCGGTGCGCTCCACGCGCATGACGAGGCGCTCCTCGGGGTCGGGGCAGGCGAAGTGCGAGTCCTGTGCCAGCCAGTCGCCGGGCGGCACGTCGCGCTGCTTGGCGGCCAGGAACGGCAGCACGGCGGCAAGCGCGTACACGCAGAAGTGCTTGCCCTCTGGGATTGTGAGGTGGGCGCTGTCGGTCAGCTCGAAATAGTCGCCCATCGCCATGCCGCACACCGAGCGGCCCTCTATGCGGTCGACGCACACGCGCAGGTCGTACAGCTCCATATCGGTCACGGCGTTCTCCCTCCAACGTGGACGACGATCTTTCCGGTGGTGCGGCGGGCGGCCAGGTCGGCAAGCGCGGCCGGCGCCTCGTCCAGAGTGGGCGTGCGGCCGACCGGCGGGCGGACGGCGCCGGCGGCGCAGAGCGCGAACAGCTCCGCGTACACCTGCCGCACCCGATCCGGGCGCCGCCACGGGTAGGCCGAGCCCCAGGACAGGCCGATGAGCGTGGTGTTGGCCGCGACGAGCGCCATGGGGTCGACCGGGGGTGGCGGGCCGCCGGCGGCGCCGATCGCCACGATCCGGCCCTCGAAGTCCAAACAGGACAGCGAACGGGCGAACACGTCACCGCCCACCGGATCCAGGACCGCGTCGACGCCGGTGCCGCCGGTGGCGTCGAGCACCGCCGCGACGAAGTCGCCCTCCCGGTAGTCGACGGCGAGGTCGGCGCCGTTGTCGCGGCACACGGCCAGCTTCGCCGGGCCGCCGGCGGTGCAGATCACCCGGGCGCCGCGGGCCACCGCCAGCTGCGTCGCGGCGATCCCGACGCCGCCGGCGCCGGCGTGCACCAGCACCGTCTGGCCGGCACCCACACCGGCCCGTTCCAAGGCCCAAAAGGCCGTCTGGTACGTGACCGGAAGCGCCGCGGCGACGACCGGGTCGAACCCCGCGGGCAACGGCGTGGCGAGCGCGGCGTCCAGCGTGACGGTCTCGCCCAGCGCGCCGTGCGGCAGCGCCGGGCAGGCTACGACGTCCACATCGGACATATGCTCGGCGCCGGCACCGGTCGCGACCACGCGGCCGGCCACCTCGACTCCGGGCGTCATCGGCGGGTCGGGCCGCACCGGGTAGGTACCGCGGCAGAGCATGACGTCGAGGAAGTTGAGCCCGACCGCGCGCACCGCCACGGTGACCTGGCCGGGCCCCGGCGGCGGGTCGTCGGGCAGCTCGGCGACCGCGAGCACGTCGGCCGGCTCGCCGGTCGTGTACGCGCACAGGCGGCGGATCACGCCGGCCCGCCGGGCCTGGTGCGAGGCCCGGCGGGGGCTCCGGCGGGAGTGGCGACCCGTTCGGCGTGGTGGTGCACGATGAGCCACCGGCCGCCGTCGCGGCGCAGTACGTCGGTGACCCGGGTCTGCTCGGCGTCGCGCGAGCCGGCCGGCACGGCGACGAGGACGTAGCGGGCGGCGGCGGTGTCGTTCCAGACGTCGACGCGCAGATCGGTGGCGTCGAGCCGGTCGAGCCGCGGCCGCTGGCCGGAGGCGTCGCGCCCGTCCCGGTAGGCGTCGAGCTCGGCGCGGCTGCGCAGCGGCCCGGGCAGGTGCGTCTCCCAGGTGGTGACCTCGGGGTGCAGGTGGCTGTCGAAGCGGTCGCGGTCGCCGGCGAGGAACGCGTCGTACATGTCCGCGATGCCGTCCGCGATCCGTTCCACGTCCTGACTCATGACACGCTCCATCCCGCCCGGTCGTCCCGAACCACCCGGCCGCCGGCCATCACCCAGCGCACGCCGCGGAAGGCGGAGGTGTGCGCGACCGGGTCGGCGTCCATCGCGATCAGGTCGGCGTACCGTCCAGGCTGGACGGTGCCGAGGTCGTCGGCCGCGCCGAGCCAGCGCACCGGGCCGAGCGTGCCCGCGTACAGGGCGCGCGCCGGGCCGATGCCCGCCTCGGACATGTACTCCAGCTCGCGCACCGAGGCGTTGGTGCCCTCGAAGTGCCAGAACGGCGGCATGTCGCTGCCCAGCAGCACCTCGACCCCGGCTGCCACGGCGATGGCATAGCTGTCGAGGTGCCTCGGCCCGGCGCCGAGCGAGCGGGCCTGCATCCACTCCGGCACGCCCAGCTCGTCGAAGAACTCCTTGCACCGGGTGACGAGCAACGTCGGTACCAGTGCGGTGCCGCGCTCGGCCATCAGCGCGGCCACCTCCTCGGTCAGCTCGTAGCCGTGTTCGACGCAGTCGAGGCCCAGCGCGACCGCCTCGGCGATCACCTCGGCCGGGCCGGCGTGCGCGGTGACCCGCCGGCCCCAGGCGTGCGCGGTCTCGATGACCGCGGCCAGCTCGTCGGGGAAGAGCTGGCGGGTGGTGATCCGCTCGTGCTCGCCGGCGATGCCGCCGGAGATCATCACCTTGATCAGGTCGGCGCCGGCCTTGACCTGGCTGCGCACACCGCGGCGGAACCCGTCGGCGCCGTCGCATTCGAGCGTGTCCGGGCTCTCGTGGCCGTGGCCGCCGGTGCAGACCAGCGCGCGCCCGGCGGTGTAGACGCGCGGGCCGGCGACCCGGCCGGCGGCGATCGCCCGGCGCAGCGCGAAGTCGGCGTGGTCCTTCTCGGCGACACACCGGACGGTCGTGACGCCGGACAGCAGGGTGCGGCGGGCGCCGTCGGCCATGTAGAGGGCGAGCTCGTACGGGTTCATCGTCTTCACACCGTCGCCGCCGCTCCCGGGCAGCGAGAGGGACAGGTGGGTGTGCATGTTGACCAGGCCGGGCGTCAGGTAGGCGCCGTCGAGGTCGACCGTCTCGTGCTCGCCGGCGTCGCGGGCCTCGGCCAGCACCTCGTCGCGCGGGCCGACCGCGGCGATGCGCTCGTCGCGCACCCAGACGGCCGCGTCGGGCAGGGCGGGCACGCCGTCCACGATCCGTCCGTCCACGACCGTGCATCCCAGCACCACTGTGGACCGTTCCAGGACCCGCTCACTCATACGGCCGTCACCCCGTACACGTCTCGTGCGGCCGCGGCGGAGACGTAGCCCTCCGCGACGTCCTCCCGCACCGCGGCCGCACCGCGCCGCCGCGGGTCGCCGTGTCCGCCTCCGCCGGCCGTCAGCACCGTCACCCGATCACCCACCGCCACGCGGGTCCGCCTGGTGCTGACCCGCGCCTCGCGGTCTGTCCCCGGGAACACGACGACCTGGTTGGGCTCGGGTGACAGGCCGCCGGCCAGGGCCCAGGGGCGGCTGCGGGTCTTCTTGATGACCGACAGGAACTCGCCCGGCGTCACGAACCGGATGTCCCGCCGCAGCCCCACACCGCCGCGGAAGCGGCCGGCGCCACCGGAGTCGGTGCGCATCTCCACCCGTTCGAAGAACATGCCCGTCTTCGCCTCCAGGACCTCGACCGGCGTGTTGCGGGCCTGCGTCTGGCACAGGTGGTTGGCCGGCCCGATGCCGTCGTGGTCGGGCGCCGCGCCCCAGCCGACCGCGTCGTTGTTGCTGACCGCGAACAGCTGCCCGGTGTCCGGATGGGTCCCCACCATCATGAACCCGGGCACGTCGCCGCCGGAGGAGGCGGGCAGCCGCTCCGGCATGCCCTGGGCGAGCGCCTTGTAGATCAGCTCCAGCGCGACGGTGCCGGTCCACTGGGTGAACGTCGCGGCCGGGTACACGGCGTGGAAGAGCGTGCCCGGCGCGGCCCGCACGTCGAGCGGCGCGAAGTGGCCGGCGTTGGTCTGCTCCGCCGGGGTGGTGATCGCCTTGAACGCGACCCGCGCGGTGGCGATCGTGGCGCCGAAGGGCAGGTTGACCGGGCCGGGCACGGCCAGCGAGGAGCCGGCGAAGTCCACGGTGAACCGTCCATCCGCGACGGTCACGGTGCACCGCATCAGGATGGGGTCGGCGGTGACGCCGTCGTCGTCGAGCCAGTCTTCGGCGGTCCACGAGCCCTGCGGCAGACCCTCGACCGCCGCCCGGGCCCGGGCCTCCCCGTCGGAGATCATCCGGCGCACGGCCGCCGCGACGGTGGACCGGCCGAACTTGGCGAAGATCTCCAGCAGCCGCCGCTCGCCGGTGCGGATCGCGGCCACCTGGGCGTGCAGGTCGCCGAGGACCAGGTCGGGCATCCGCGAGTTGAAGCGGATCAGCTCGGTGATCGCGGCGACCGGCTCGCCGGCCCGGAAGACCCGGGTGCCCGGGAAGATGACGCCTTCCTGGTGCATGTCGGTCGAGTCGAGCACATAGCCGGGGTCCTTGGCGCCGAGGTCCATCCAGTGCGCCCGGATGCACAGGTAGCCGACCGGCGTGGCACCCAGGAAGACCGGCGCGAAGAGCGTCGCGTCGTAGGCGTGCGCGGCGTTCCAGTACGGATAGTTCATCAGCACGACGTCGCCGGCGCGCAGGGTGTCCGCGCCGACGTACTCGACGCCTTTGCGGATCGAGTAGTCGTTGGCGCCGAGGAAGCGGCTCAGCCCGGTGGACTCGGCCACGAGGCGCAGGTCGGCGTCGTAGACCGAGATGCCAAAGTCGTGCACCTCGTAGACGACCGGGTTGAACGCGGTGCGGATCAGTGTGGCCCGCATCTCCTCGGCCGCGGCGACGAGGTAGCTGCGCACCACCTCGACGGTCGCACCGTCCACCTCAGACATCGGAAACCCCGTACACGTCGCGGGCGGCCTCGGGCGAGACGAAACCCTCGGCCACGTCCTCCCGGACCGCCACCGGGTCGCGCTCGCCCGGCTCGCCGTGCCCACCGCCGCCGGCGGTCAGCAGCGTCACCCGGTCGCCCACGTCCACCCGGGTCCGCTTCGTGCTGACCCGCGCCTCACGTGACGTATCCGGAAAGACGACGACCTGATTGGGCTCGGGCTCCAGGCCACCGGCCAAGGCCCAGGGGCGGCTGCGGGTCTTCTTGATGACCGACAGGAACTCGCCCGGCGTCACGAACCGGATGTCCCGCCGCAGCCCCACACCGCCCCGGAAGCGGCCGGCGCCACCGGAGTCGGTGCGCATCTCCACCCGTTCGAAGAACATGCCCGTCTTCGCTTCGAGGACCTCGATGGGCGTGACGCGGCCGGTGCTGCCGGAGACGTGGGTGGCCGCGTTCATGCCGTCGTGCGTGACGGTCGCGCCCCAGCCGACCGGGTCGTTGTTGCTGACCGCGAAGAGCTGCCCGGTGTCCGGGTGCGTGCCGACCATCATGAAGCCCGGCACGTCACCGCCGGACGAGGCGGGCAGCCGGTCCGGCATCCCCTGGGCGAGCGCCTTGAGGATCAGCTCGACCGCGACGATGCCGGTCCACAGCGTGTACGTGGGTTGCGGATAGACGGCGTGGAAGAGCGTCCCCGGCTCGGCCTTGACCCGAAGCGGCGCCACGGTGCCCTCGTTGGACGGCTGGTCCGGCGAGGTGAGCGACTTGAGCACCACCTTGCAGATCGCCTCGGTGGCGCCGAACGGCATGTTGATCGGGCCCGCCGTCGCCGGTGACGACCCGGCGAAGTCCACGGTGAACTCGCCGTCCGCGATCGTCACGGTGGCCTGCATCCGGACGGGTTCGGTCCCGATGCCGTCGTCGTCGAGCCAGTCGACCGCGGTCCACGAGCCCTGCGGGAGCGCGTCGAGGGCGGCCCGGCTGCGCGCGGCGCCGTCGTCGATCATCAGCTGCACGGCCGCCGCCACGGTGTCGCGGCCGAACTTCTCCAGGATCTCCAGCAGCCGCCGCTCGCCGGTGCGCAGCGCGGCGATCTGGGCGTGCAGGTCGCCGAGCACCTCGGCCGGCATCCGCGAGTTGAAGCGGATCAGCTCGTGGATCTCGTGTACCGGCTCGCCGCGCGAGACCACCTTGGTGCCCGGGAAGATGAGCCCTTCCTGGTGCATGTCGGTCGAGTCGAGCACGTAGCCGGGGTCCTTGGCGCCGAGGTCCATCCAATGTGCCCGGACGCAGAGGAAGCCCACCAGCGTGTCGCCCTGGAACACCGGCGCGAAGAGCGTGGCGTCGGCGGCGTGCGCGGCGTTCCAGTACGGGTAGTTGAGCAGCACCACGTCGCCCGGGTGCAGGTTCTCCCGGCCGACGTACTCGACGCCCTTGCGGATCGAGAAGTCGTTGGCGCCGAGGAAGAACGTCAGGCCGGTGGCCTCGGCGACCAGGCGCAGGTCGGCGTCGTACATGGACATGCCGAAGTCGTGCACCTCGTAGATGACCGGGTTGAACGAGGTGCGGATCAGCGTCGCCCGCATCTCCTCGGCCGCGGAGATGAGGTAGCTGCGCACCACCTCGACGGTCGCGCCGTCGGTCATGAGTCCCCCAAGGTCACGAGCAGGTAGCCGTGCGGGTCCACGTCGACGCGCTGGCCGCTCGGCACGACCGTGGTGGAGGTGCCCTCGTCGACGAGCGCCGGGCCGGTGAAGCCGTCGCCGGGCGCGAGCGCGTCCCGGTCGTACACCGCGAACGGCACCATCGCGCGGGTGGCCACGTCGTACGCCGTGCGGTGCCCGCGCAGCGCCCGCCGTGGATCGCCGTCGCCGGGCGGAGGCGACGCCAGCGCCGGTCGCCTGGTCCGGCCGATGCCGCGCACGCGCAGGTTGAGGATCTGGAGGCGGTTGCCCATCGTGTGGCCGTACCGGGCGTGGTGCAGCTCCTCGAACGCGGACCGGATCGCGTCCGGGCGCAGCTCGCGCCCGACCGTGACCATCAGCGAGTGCTCCTGGCCGAGGTAGCGCAGCTCCAGCTGGCGCTCCAGGACCGCGTCGCCCGTGCCGACCCCCTGGTCGGTCAGGGAGGCGAGCGCGTCGGCCTCCACGCCCTTGTAGAGCGCCTCAAGCTCGTCGAGGTCGGCGTCGTCCAATGTGGTCATCACGGTGCGGGCGAAGTCGTCGACGATGTCGGCGGACAGCATGCCCCAAGCGGAGAAGCCGGACGGCGCGAACGGCACGAGCACCTCGCGGATGCCCATCTCCCGGGCCAGCAGCGGGGCGAGCAGCGGCCCCGCGCCGCCGAACGCGAGCAGCGAGAAAACCCCGGGGTCGTGTCCACGTTCGACGGTGATCTGCCGGACCGCGCCGACGGTGCGGGCCAGCAGCACGTCGATCACGCCGGCCGCGGCCGCCTCGGCGGTGAGCCCGAGCGGCGCGGCGATCGTGCCGGTGAGCGCCGCCCGCGCCGCGTCCGCCTGGAGGCCCATGTCGCCGCCAAGGAACCGATCCGGGTCGATGTATCCGAGGACCACCGCGGCGTCGGTGACGGTCGGCTCGGTGCCGCCCCGGCCGTAGCAGACCGGGCCCGGGTCGGCGCCGGCGCTGCGCGGCCCGACCTTGAGCAGGCCCCGGTCGAGCCAAGCGATCGAACCGCCGCCGGCGCCGATCGTGCGGATGTCGTACGCCGGGATGAGCAGCGGGAAGTGCTCCAGCTGGGCCTCGTACGCGGCGACCGCGCCGCCCCGCTCGATCACGCAGGCGTCCAGCGAGGTGCCGCCGATGTCGAACGTGAGCATGTCGTCCCGGCCCAGGGCCTCGGCGAGGTACGCGGCGCCGACGATCCCCCCGGCCGGGCCGGAGAGCACGGTGTGGGTCGGCGACGTCTTGGCCACCGCGGAGGTCATCGAGCCGCCGCCGGAACGCATGATGAGGAACCGGCCGGCGAACCCGCGCTCGGCCAGGCCGCTCTCCAGCTCGTCGACGTAGCGCTCGAAGATGGGCCGGATGTACGCCTCCAGCACGGTGGTGCTGGTCCGTTCGTACTCCCGGTACTCCCGCACGATGTCGGTGGAGAGGGACAGCGAAACGTCCGGATAGGACTCTCGGACGATCCGGGCGGCCTCCCGCTCGTGGGTCGGGTCGAGAAACGAGTGCAGAAAGCAGATCGCGATCGACCGCACGCCCTGCTCCTCGACGAGCGTGCGGGCGGCGGCGCGGACGCTCTCCGCGTCCAGCTCCTGGACCACCCGGCCCTTGTAGTCCAGCCGGCCCACCACGCCGGCCGTGTACCGGCGCTTCACCAGGCTTTCCGGCCGCTGGTACGTGAAGTCGTACATGTGGTCGGCGGGCACGTTGCCCCGGCCGAGCAGGAAGATGTCCCGGAAGCCCTCGTTGGTGATGATGCCGGTGGCGCCCCCGCGCCGCTCCAGCACCGCGTTGAGGCCGAGCGTCGTGCCGTGGATGAACAGCTCCACGGTGGACAGGTCGGTGCCCAGCTCGGCGATCGCGTTGAGCACCCCGTCGGCCGGGCGCGACGGTGTCGTGGACGCCTTGCGAAAGCGGACCCGGTTGGTGCGGGTGTCCAGCTCCATCGCGTCGACGAAGGTGCCGCCGATGTCGACGGCGAGCCGGAGGGGAAATTCGGACACTAGCGTCAACTCCTTAACCCAAAACGCCGTTCCCGGATCAGGGCGGGGATCTGCGGCACGCGCCAGCAGGCCGCCTCCGTCGCCCCGTACGGCGTCAGGTGCTGCGGCTCGGCGCGGCACTCGTCGGTGGCGAACGGGCACCGCGCGGCAAGCGGGCAGCCGGTGGCCGCGTCCGCCTCGTCGAGGTCCTTGGCCAGCTCCACCCGCGGGCCGGTGAAGCCGCCGTCGAGGCTCGGCGCGCTGGACAGCAGGGCCCGGGTGTACGGGTGCAGCGGGTTGCCGAACACCTCGTCGACCGGGCCCTGCTCGACGATCCGGCCGAGGTAGAGCACCACTACCCGGTCGCAGAAGCCGCGGACCGTGGCCAGGTCGTGGGAGATGAACACCGAGCCGCGCGTCGAGTCGCCCGCCAGCTCGGCGATGACGTCGAGGATCTGCGCCTGCACGGTCACGTCGAGCGCCGACGTCGGCTCGTCGAAGACGATCAGCTCGGGGTCGCCGACCAGCGCCCGCGCGATGCCGACCCGCTGCGCCTGGCCGCCGGACAGCTCGTGCGGGCGGCGGCGGAGCATGGCCGGGTCGAGGCCAAGGCGGGCCAGCACCTCGGCCACGCGGGCGGCCCGCTCCGCCGCCGGTACGCCCAGGGCGCGCAGCGGCTCGCCGATCGCGTCGGCGACCGTGCGGCGCGGGCTCAGCGAGCCGACCGGGTCCTGGAAGACCAGCCGCGCCTTGGTACGCAGCCGGCGCAGCTTCCGGCCACGGAGCGCCCGCATTTCGGTGCCGGCCAGCTTCACCGTGCCGGTGGTCGGCGCGGTGAGGCCGAGCATCAGCCGGGCGAGGGTGCTCTTGCCGCAGCCGCTCTCCCCCACCACGCCGACCGTCTCGCCGGCGCGGACCTGGAGGCTGACCCCGCGCAGGGCGTGGTGGCCGCCGCTGCCGAACCGGCTCCCGTATACGACGTGCGCGTCCTCGATCTCCATGACCACGGAGCCGGGCTCTCCTCCGGTGCGCCCGGCGGTCTCGCCGCCCACGATCGGACCGGTCTGCGGATGGAAGCACGCGAACTCCCAGCCGTCACCGGTCGGCGCCGGCCGCTCACTCGTGCAGCGGCCGGTCGCGTGCGCGCAGCGGGGCGCGAACGGGCACGCCGCGGGCGGCGACGACAGCAGCGGCATCGCCCCGCCGATCGCGCGGGCCGGGCGGCCGGAGACGTCGGGCACCGAGGCGAGCAGCGCCCGGGTGTACGGGTGGGCCGGCTCGCGCAGCACCGTGGCCGCCGGTCCACTCTCGACCACCGTGCCGGCGTACAGCACGACGACCCGGTCGCAGATCGGCGCGATCGACGCGAGGTCGTGCGAGATGAGCAGCACGCCGCGCCCGTCGGTGTCGGCGGCGTGCCGGAACTGCCGAAGGATCTCCCGGGTCAGCGTGACGTCCAGCCCGGTGGTCGGCTCGTCGGCGATCAGCAGCCCCGGCGCGCAGCCCGTGGCCAGCGAGATCATCACCCGCTGGGCCATGCCGCCGGACAGCTCGTGCGGGTACGCGTCGAGGCGGCTGGCCGGGTTGCGGATGCCGACCGCCTCGAAGAGCTGCCGCGCGGCCTCCCGCGCCGCGTCCCGTTCCATGCCCTGGTGGGTGGTGAGGCGGTCGGTGAGCTGACGGCCGACGGTGCGGGTGGGGCTGAGCGCGCCGCGCGGGTTCTGGAAGCAGAGGGCGGCGCCGTGCCCGCGGTGGGTGGCGAGCGCGGCCCGGTCCATCGCGAGGACGTCCGCGCCGTCGAAGCGGACCGCGCCACCGGTCCGCGCGCCGTCCGGCAGCAGCGCGACGATCGCGCGGGCGACCATGCTCTTGCCACCGCCGCTCTCGCCGACCAGCCCGACCACCTCGCCGGCGTCGACGTGCAGGCTGACCCCGCTGAGCGCGGCGACGTCCCGCCCCGGCCGCCGGATCAGCACCGACAGGTCCTCGATGGACAGAAGCGAGCTCACGACCGCCTCCTCGCGTCGGCGCGTTCCTGGAGGCCCTCGCCGAGCAGGCTGAAGCCGAGCACGCAGACCAGCAGCGCCAGGCCGGGCGGCACCGACGTCCACCAGCGGCCGGCGACCACGTCCGGGCTGCCGAGGCTGATCATCGCGCCCCACTCGGCGCCCGGCACGGTCACGCCGAGGCCGAGGAACGACAGGCCGGCGAGCGTGAGCATCGCCCACCCGCAGTTGAGCGGCGCGATGACCCGCACCGGCGTGAGGCTGTTGGGCAGCACGTGCCGCCACAGCACGCCGAGCGTGGAAGCGCCCGAGGTGATGGAAGCGTCCACAAAGGGCAGTTCGCGGATCGAGCGGACCTCGGCGCGGACCAGCCGCGCGTACGCCGGCGCGTTGACGAGGGCGATGGTGATGACGAGGTTGACGGTGCCGTTGCCGAGCAGGGCGGCGACGGCGAGCGCGAGGATGAACGTGGGAAACGCCTGGAAGATGTCGACGATCCGCATCAGCACGTCGTCGATCCACCCGCCGAGGTATCCGGCGAGCAGCCCGAGCGCGGTGCCGACCACGACGGCGAGGGCGACCGCGGTGACCGCGACGCCGAGGTCGAGGCGGGCGGCGTAGAGCAGCCGGCTCCAGACGTCCATGCCGTTGGTGTCGGTGCCGAGCGGGTGCGCGCCGCCCGGCCCGGCGAGGCTCGCGGCCGGGTCGATCTCCTCCGGGCCCCAGCCGCTGAGCAGCGGCGCGGCCAACGCGGCGAGCGCCACCACGGCCAGGATCGCCGCGCCGGTCACGATCAGCACCCGGGAGAACGACCTGGACCTGGTCTCCGCGCGCACGCCGGTCATCAGATCCTCACTCTCGGGTCGAGGATCGCGTGCACCACGTCGGCGATCAGGAACACGAGCACGTAGCAGAGCGCGACCAGCAGCACCGACGCCTGCACCACCGGATAGTCGCGGTAGAGCAGCCCGCGCAGCGCCCACTGCCCGAAGCCCTGCCACGAGTAGACGTACTCGACGAGCACGGTCGAGCCGATCGCGGTGCCGAACACCAGCGCGGCGAGCGCCGGCAGGCGGACCAGGGCCGGGCGCAGCAGGTACCCCCGCAAAAGAGTGCGTGGCCGCAGGCCGTGCGTGGTGGCGGCGAGGTAGGCCTCGGAGCGCAGAACCTCCAGGGCGGAGGCGCGCACGCTGCGCAGCAGCGGCGCGACGACGACGATCGCGAGCGTCGCGACCGGCAGCACGAGGTGGCTGAGCGCCGAGGTGAACGCCGGGCCGTTGGCGGTGAGCACCGCGTCGAGCAGGTCGGCGCCGGTGAGCGGCGTCAGGTTGGTGTCCGGGTCGACCCGGCCGCTGGGCGCGGGAAACCAGCCGAGCGCGCTGTATCCGACCAGGATCAGCACCAGGCCCAGCCAGAACTCCGGCATCGAGTTGCCGACCAGCGCGAGCACCCGCACGCTGTGGTCGCCGAACCGGTCCGCGCGCCGGGCCGACCAGACGCCGAACACCACCGCGACCACCAGGGCGAGGCCGACCGCGATCACCACCAGCTCCAGCGTCGGGCCGACCCGGACGGCCAGCTCCGAGCCGACCGACGTTCCACTCTGGATGGACGTGCCGAGGTCGCCGGTGGCCAGCCCTTTCAGGTAATCGAGGAACTGCTGCCACATCGGCTTGTCCAGCCCGAAGCGGGCGCGTGCCGCGTCGGCGTCGGCCTCGGTCGCGTTCGGGCCGAGGATCGTGCGGATCGGGTCGCCCGGCAGCACGCGCACCAGCACGAAGGTCAGCACGACCACGCCGAGCAGGACCGGGACGACCTGGAGCAGCCGCCGGGCGACGAAACGAAGGAGCCGCATCCGCGGGTCAGGCCGACACGCTCAGGTAGCGCAGCCGGGCCAGCCCGTCCATCGGCTGGACCCAGCCGCTCACCGACGAGCGGACCGGCAGGTTGAAGTTGGGCTGGCAGATGATGACCCAGGGCACGTCGGCGGCGAAGATCTCCTGTACCCGCTTCCACAGCGCCAGCCGCGCGGCTCCGTCCACTGTGGTGTGCGACTTCTCGTAGATCTGCTCGATCTCCGCGTTGGTGTAGTTGGCGTAGTTGAGGGCCGCGCCCTTCACGAAGCTCGTCGCCAGCATGTACTCGACGTCGTTGACCCACAGCTGGCCGGAGGTGAGCTGGAGCGGGATGTTCTTCTGCTGCCGCCGGCCGGCGAGCGTGGCCGGGTCGAGCGGGGTCAGCTTGAGCTCGATGCCGGCCTTGCGCGCCTCGCTCTGCACGAGCACCGCGATCTGCTGCTGGGTGGCGTTGTCGGTCTCGAAAACCAGCTCCGAGCTGATGGCCTTGCCGCCGAGCGCGGCCTTCGCCTTCTCGACGTCGTAGCCGAACGGGTAGCCGCTCTCGTCGTACCCCGGCATGTCCAGCGGGACCAGGCTCTTGGTGGGCCGGGCGTCGCCGCCGTACACGTTCGCGATGATCTGCTCGTACGGCACCGCGTAGGCGAGGGCCTTGCGGACGTTCACGTCGTCGAACGGCGCGGTCGTCACGGACATCTGGATCGCGACCTGCTCGTTGCTGGCGGCCGAGACCACCGTGATGCCGTCGGTCTTCTTGAGGTCGACGATGTCGCGCTGCCCGATGCCGAGCGCGACGTCGATGTCTCCGTTTTGGAGCTGGAGCCGCTGGTTGGAGCCGTCCGCCACGACCGCGATGCGGATGGTGGCGGCCTTGGCGGGGTCCGGACCGGTGTACCCCTTGTTGGCCTCCAGCACGATCTCCTGCCCCTGGGTGGCCTTGGTGACGTTGAAGTAGCCGCCGGTGGGCGCGTTCTTGGCGAGCCAGTCCTTGGCCCAGGGGTCGGCGTCGGTGGCGTGCTTCTTGGCTTCGACGGAGTCGAAGACGTACAGCGAGATGGCCTGGATCTGCCGGGTCAGCGCGCTCGGGAAGGCCTGGGTGAACGTGACCGTGTAGTCGTCGACGACCCGCACCTGGTCCGGCTCGGTGAGGCCGATAGTGCGGTAGACGCCGGCGACGTTGGCCTGCGCGGCGAAGGCGCGGTCCTTGGACCACTTGACGTCCGCGGCCTTCAGCTCGTTGCCGCTGGCGAACGTGACGCCCTTGCGCAGCTTGAGCGTCCAGGTCTTCTGGTCGGCGCTCGGCTCGAACGACTCGGCGAACGTCGGCGTGATGCTCTGCGTGTCGAGGATCTTCGACCCGCCGGCGTCGGTCACGCCATAGTCGATCATGTATGGGAACACGTTCTTGTACAGCATCAGGGCGGTCAGGTCGAACCCGACGAAGTCCTGGTCCCAGCTGCTGAGGTAGCTGGAGACGGCGATGCGCAGGGTGCCGGCGGCCGGCCCCGCCGACGCGGTGCCGGAGCCACCTTCCTTCTTCGAACCGGCGGCGCACGCGCCGGTGGCCAGCAGCAGCGCGACGCTGCCGCCGAGCTGGAGCACGGAACGGCGGGAGAGGCTTGAGTCAGCCATGGGACGTCCTTCCAGAACCGCGACCGGAGGTGGACCGCTCTCCGTGTTCTATCAGGCTTAAACTTCGTGAACAAGAGTGCGCGCGTTGTTCACGCCAACCTGTGTCCTAGCTGGTGGACAGGAGCCGCGCCCCAGCGGCACCACCGTTCACACACGTTCACACAAGCGTTACAGACGGATCGCCCGAACGGTCAGTCGATCGGGGTGGTGTCGAGCGTGTAGATGTACCGGCGGTCGCCGGAGACCACCACCTCCACCCGCGTGCCGTCGACGACCGCCTGGTACACCTCGTGCGGGACTTCCCAGCCGTAGCAGTCGTCGCTCGTGCCGTCGTCGACGCCCAGGAAGTGGATGTCGTACGGCTCGCGGGTCTCCCAGTGGTGGAAGGTGCGGACCTGGCAGGCGACCGCCACGCCGCGCACCGTGCGGCGGCCGGCGCCGCGCACGGCCCGCACGAAGTGCGTGGCGATCATGTACCACCACCAGGCCACGAACGAGAACGCCAGCGCGGCCCCGGCCCAGTCGTACAGCGTGCGGTCGCCCTCCGACAGCGCCCACCCGCCCAGCACCAGCAGGATCGGGCTGCCGATCAGCGTGAAGATCAGCAGGACCACGCCGTCGCGGCCGGTGCGGGCCGGGCTGTCCAGGCTCGGATAGCGGTAGCGGACGCGGACCGGGCGGCGCGGGACCCGGCCGCCGGCGTCCGACCAGGCCGTCTGGGACCACTCCTGGGCGTGGAAGCTCGGCGGTCTGGCCTGCGGGTGGATCTGGAACCGAGCCACGGCGGCATGGTAGCGACGCCGGGCAATGTGCCGATTCGGCTCCGCGGATGATCACGCCGCCATAGGCTGGAGTTCTGCGTACCTGAGCTAGGACTCAGCCATGGCAAAACGGATGGAACGGCGCGCGCCGCGCGGAGTGGACTACAGCGGGCGCCAGCGTGAAGAGGCGGACCAGCCGGCCTGGCGGCGCTGGTGGAACGGCGCCACCAAGACGATCGTCGGCGCGGGCGCGCTGGCTTCCGCGGTCGCCGCGATCGTGTCGCTCTGGCCGGCGCCGGACCCGGCGAACGCGGCGGCCTTCCACGCCGTACGGATCACGCCGGAGGTGCCGTTCAGCGAGTACCGCCAGCGGATCGCCACGGCGCACGGCACCGGCGAGGACACGTTCGGCATGGGCGGCTTACACCTGGCCGCCGCGGCGACCGCCGCCACGGGCGAGCCCGCACCCGAGTGGCCGCCGGAGCCGGCACCGGAGCCGAGCGACACCGCGCCGCCGGCGGACGCGACGTCTGTGCCTCCCACGACCTCCGCCCCGGAGTCGTCACCGGTTGAGCCCGCCGCCCCACTCCTCCAAGGGAGCGCGGTCGAGGTCGAACCCTCCGCGGACAAGGGCCAAACCTTGCGCGTCGACCCGAGGCGGATATGCGATCACATGAAGACGTTCGCTTCCGCGTGCCGCGCAAACCCCGGCTTGGCGGCTCAATATGCGGACAGCACGCTCCCGAGCGCGTCGCCCACGCACGGCGTCGAGCAGGAGGAGCGAGGTGCGGCTGGGGTCGACAACATCTTCCAGCAGGCGCGCAAGGTGCCGGCCGACGAGAGCGAACCGCTCGGCGTGGTGGTGACCGTCGAACTCGAGCTGACCGGCATGCGTGACCGGCCGGCCCACCTCTCGTGGTCGATGTGGCAGCAGGGCGGCGCCCGCCGGCTGCACGGCGAATGGCTGAACACCAACCTCGCGTACCGGCTCGTCGCGACGTCGGACCGGGACACCGCCAGCCTCGACTTCTGGATCCCGCTCCCGCCCGAGCACGGGGCCTACTTCATCCGCTCGGTGCTCGCTGTCGACGGGGCGACGGTCGCCAGCGCCGACAGCGAGACCTTCAAGTGACGAAACCGAGGGGTCAGAGGCCCGCGGCGTGCGCGGCGGCCGTGCCACCGACCACCGGGAGCACCACGTTGCTCGTCTTGAGCGCGACGTCGAGCCGGGCGCGGGTCTGGTCGACCTGGCTGGAGTACTGCGGGTAGCTGCCCACGATGACGACGCCGATCCGGTGTCCGGGCTGGAACACGTAGTCTTCGGGCAGCATCGGGAAGCTGTAGTTGTACGCCTGGCCGGGCACCAGCGGCACCGCCGTGCGGATCGACTGGCGGTTTAGTGCGTCCTGGATGCCCTTCGTCACCAGCTCCACATCGGACGTCGCCACCCGCTTCTGGGTCTGCTTGTAGCAGGGGTCGTCGGTCGGGCTCGTCTCACCCCAGCAGTCCTGCGTGTCGAGCGTGATGATGCCCTCGCCCGAGGCGCGGTGGTTGACCCGCTCGGCGGCGCCGTAGTCGACCAGGATCGCACCGAGGTTGGTGTCGGTCTGGTCGGCCGTCACCCGCAGTTGCACCACGGGCGTACCCGAGATGTGCAGCGGCGCGGTCAGTGGCGCGGACAGGAAGGCGAGCCGGTTCGGCTGTACCAGGTCCGGGTTGAGGATCATCGTGTTCTGGCTCTGGGTCGGACTGTCCTGGAAGGACCGCGTGGTGGGCGACGCGACCGGCACCACCTTGAGCCCGCCGGCGCCGCCGGTGCCGGGCTGGAGGAAGACCTCGGTGTCGGCCTTGCCGGGCACCGGCCAGTCGGCGTACGTCTCCCACACGTCGGCCGAGCGCTCGATGTCGACGCGCGGCTCGTCCATGATGCCGTTGGCCACGCCATGCAGCCAGAAGTCGAACCAGCGGTGCAATGTGGACACCCACACCGCGCGCCGCGAGTCGAACGGGTCGACGTGCCCCTCCTGGGAGAGCCACAGCTTGCGCGGCACATCGTTCTCGGCGAGCGCGTACCAGAACTTGCTGAAGTGGTCGGCCCGCACGTTGTCGTCGTTGAGGCCGTGGTAGAGCAGCACGCTGGCGGTCATGTTGGGCACCTTCTTGACGTAGCTGCGCTCGTTCCAGAAGGCGGTGTAGTCACCGGTCTCGTCGCCGTCCGCGGCGGCGATGCGGTCGCGGGTCGGCTGGCAGTAGGCCCGCCGGTCGGGGTTGGTGACGATGTTGGCGAGCGACGCCACGTAGCTGTTGCCCCGGGTGACGACGCCGTTGCTGCGCACGTAGTCGTAGTACTCGGTCGGCCCGCTGATCGGCACCACGGTGGTCAGGCCCGGCACGCCGGTCACCGCGGTCGCCATGGCCAGCGAGCCGTCGTACGACTTGCCGATCATCGCGCTCTTGCCGTTGTGCCAGTCGGCCGTGACGACCTGGCCGGCGGCGTTGCGGGCGGTGGCCCGGCCGTTGAGCCAGTTGATGGCCTGCTTGGCGCTGAGGTTGTCCTCGTTGGCGTTGGTGGTCGGGCAGCCGGTGGAGTTGTTGGTGCCGACCATGTCCAGCAGGATCACCGCGTAGCCGCGCGGCACGAAGTAGTTGTCGTAGAAGAGCGGCCACTTGTCGAGCAGGCCGTCGCCGTCGAGGTCGGCCTTGCACTCGGCCTCGTTGCCCCGGCAGAGCGTGGAGTAGTACGGGCTGGCGTCCATGACGACCGGCACCTTGAGGCCGTCGAGGGTCGCCTTTGGACGCATCACGTCGAAGGCGATGATGTCGCGCAGCCCGTCGCGGTCGCTGTCGAATGTGGAGTCGATGAACAGCCGCTCGCGGATCGCGTCCGTGTAGCCGAAGACGGGCTGGGTGACACCGCCGGAGACGACGATCGACGGAACGTCCGCCGCGAAGGCGGGGCTCGTCCCGCCCAGGACCGCGACGGCGGCCACCGGTAGCAGGGCAACGGCGACGCGGAACAGCCTGCCGGAGCGACTCATGCATCCTCCCCTATGCCAGTTGTGCGTACGTTATGGCAAAGCGGCCGGGGTGGGATCAGTCAGATGTCGAAACCGCGTCCATGATCTACCGGCAGATGTACAGTGACGCGCTACTATCCGTGCCCATAAATTCACGATCACCTCCGTGAAGGGTGGCGTGATGGGCCTTCAGTTCAAGCGGCGCGCGGCCCTTGCCGCCGCCCTCGCGACCGTACTCGTCGCCGCCGTGGCCACCCCGGCGGCGGCCGCGCCCGGCAATCCGGCCGGCGGCACCGGCCCGTTCGACGTGCTCGACCCGCAGGCCTGGCAAAACCCGGACACCATGACCTGGGACGACTGGACGGCGGTCCCGGGCAAAAACTGGGCCGACCCGTCGGTGGCCGGGTCCACGCGCAACTTCAAGATCGCGCTGGTCACGCTGGACTACCCGGACCAGCCGTTCGTGGTCGCGCAGCGGGCCCGCTCCACGCTCTTCGGCAACCCGCAGGCGACCGCGCAGAACATCCCGCGCGACCAGGTGGCCACCTTCTACCGCGACTTTCTCAACACGCCGAACACCCTGAACAAGGGGCACACCCTGCACGAGTACTGGATGCAGGACTCGAACGGCCGCTACGGCGTCGACCTGACCGGCTTCGGGCCGTACCAGATGCCGGCGAAGTCCTACCAGTACGGCATCGACAACGGCTTCAACCCCGGCGGGTGCCCGGCCGGCGAGCAGTGCGCCCGCAACATCCGCACCGACGGGCTCGGCGCGTGGCGGGCGGCCGTCGGTGACGCGGTCGCCGACTCGTACGAGCTGGTCTTCATCCTCTCCGCCGGCCAGGACGAGTCGTCGACCTGGCAGGAGTTCGGCCAGATGATGTTCCAGACCAAGGAGGACGTGCCGGACGCGTGGGGCCCGCCGGACCCGGCCCTGCCCAACTACGCGCGCACCCGATACGTCGAGTGGACCTCGTGGAAGGCCGCCTCCTCCATCTGGCCGAACGCGGGCGGCGGCTCGTCGACCCAGGCGGAGAGCTCGGGCATGGGCGTCTACGCGCACGAGCTGACCCACCTGCTGAGCATCGGGGACAACTACAACAACCCTTATGGGGTACCGCTGAGACGCGCGTACACCGGCATCTGGAGCATGATGTCGCGCGGCTCGTTCAACGGGCCGGGCGGGCCGCACACCCGCTGGCAGATCCCGCCGGTCAACGGCGGCTCGATGGGCTCGCTGCACGTCGTCCGCGACAAGATCAAGATCGGGCTGCTCGGCGAGGAGCACCTGCTGCGGCTCTCCCGCGAGGCGCTCGCGTCCTCGGGCCTGGTGGTCGCCCAGGTCACCGCCCGCGCCGTCGACGCCGGGCCGAAGGGGCTCACCGGCATCAACATCGCGATGAACCGCGACAACTCGCCGGCCTGCGTCGTCAGCGAAAACCCGCTCTGCGACGGCGGCGGCTACAACAACTACACCGTCGAGGTCGTCGACCGGATGGGCGCTGACTCGTTCACGCCGGACAGCGGGGTGCTGATCAGCAAGACGAAGAACGCGGACAGCGCGCCGTTCGTCTGGGTGATCGACGCGAACCCGCAGGACATCGACATGATCGACTTCTACCAGCCCAACGGCACGCCGCAGAAGATCACCATGGGCGACTACCGGCAGCTGTCGGACGCGCTCTTCCACGCCGGTACCCGGTCGGGCAGCGAGTACGAGTACGTCGACGAGGCCAACCGGCTGCACTTCTACGTGCTCGACCTCAAGCGCGACGCGAGCGGCGTGCTGTCGTACACGGTCGCGGTGCGGTCGCTCGACGGCACCGGCGGGCCGAGCACGCACGGCGTCGACCTGGGCGACGGCCGCGTCACCACCAGCGGCAAGCCGACCGGCCGGGGCGTGACCTGCTCGTTCGAGCTGACCAACACCGGCACCTGGTCGGCCGGCGGGCAGCAGCACCCGGAAACCGTCACGCCGTACCTCAAGTCGGACGTATACCGCCTCTCCGCGGACATCGGGCAGATCGGCTGGCGGGTCGAGGTGCCGAACGCCCTCGCCGCGGTCCCGTACGGCAAGAAGACCACCGTGAAGGTATCGGTCGGGGCGACCGCCGACGCGGCCGCGCGCGGGTTCGCCAAGCTGACCGCCACCTCGGTCAGCGACCCGACCAAGACGGTCACGGAGACGTGCCACCTGGAGAAGGATTGATCCTGCGTTACGGCGTGGCCTTGCTGCTCGCGGCCGCGGTGGGTGGCTGCGGGGGCGAGGCCGCGTCGGCGACGACGGTCCGCGTCCTCGTGCGCGACATCAACATCCGCGAGGAGGGCGTCGACTGCGCCGGCACCGGGGCGTACACGTTCTTCCACAACCGGGCGCCGTTCAAGGTCGTCGACCTCGACGGGCGGACGCTGACCGACGGCAAGCTGCCGCCCGGCAAGGCGGTGCGCACGTTCGAGGAAGACCTCGAAGTCGACCGCGTCCCGACGTACTGCGAGTTCGCCGTGTCGGTCTCGGTGCCGTCGCGGGCCGGCTACCAGCTCGTCGTCGACGACGAGTCGCCGATCCCGCTCCGGCCCGACGCGGACTCGCTCGTCGCGGTGGTGCCGTCGTGAGGGCCGTGGCGGTACTTCTGGCCGTTGTGCTCGGCGTCGCGGCGTGCGACGGTGGAGACCCGGCGACGCCGGCCGGCGGGGCGGCCACGCTGCCCGGACCGGTCCCGGCCGGCCTCGCCCTGCGGCCCGTGCCGCCCGGCACGCCGAGCGCGCCCGTCTTCACCGGCACGCTCACCGACGGCACCGGTCTCGCCGCCGCCGACCTCTGGGCGGAGCGGCCGGTGGTCCTGCTCTTCTTCAGCTCGTGGTGCACCACCTGCGCCGAGCGGCAGAGCGCGCTGAGCGAGCTCGCCCGCGGCCTGCGCGACAGGGTCGTCTTCGTCGGCGTGGTGACCGAGGACGAGCCCGCGGATCTCGACTCCTACCTGCGGTCGCACCGCGCCGAGTTTCCCGTCGTGGTCGACACGGACGGCACGATCTCCCGGTCGTACGCCGTCCGCGAGCCGGGCGCCGTGGTGCTCGTCGCCAAGGGTGGCGCGCTGCTGCGCGGCTGGCCCGGCGGCCTCGACGCGTCCACATTGGATACCCGTATCCGCGAGCTTCTCCTGGGGTGAGGTGGGTCCGTTGCGACAGAGAGCGTTCCTGATGATGGCGGCTGTGGCGGGGGGATTGCTGGTCGCCACCCCGGCGCGGGCGCAAGAGCAGCCGCTGCCCGAGCCGAAGGTGCACCCGATCCAGGTCACCGGCCCGGCCGCCGACCGGCTCAACCTCGTCATCCTCGGCGACGGCTACCAGGCCGACCAGCAGAGCATCTTCCTCGCGGACGTCGACCGCAACCTCGCGGTCATGTGGGCCACCGAGCCGTTCCGCACCTACCGCGACTACATCAACGTGTACGCGGTCGAGATCGCCTCCATCGACTACGGCGTCCGCTGCGACCCCGACGGGCGGGTGCGCCACCCCGACGGCACCATCCGCGACACCGGCGTGCGCGAAGGCCCGATCGACGGCAAGCGCACCGCGCTGCGCATGATCTTCCAGAACGGCTGTGCCGACCCGCTCGCCCGCGGCACCGTCTACGGTGGAGCGCCGGTCGGCTGCGAAAACGACGCCGCGTACTACCCGCCGGGCGTCAACCCGTGCGAGACCGGGACGCAGGCACACAACCGCATCCTCGAGTCGTACGTGGTGCCCGCCCTCGGCATCCCGCGCACGTCGCAGAACCTCCAGACGCTCGCCATCTTCAATACGTTCACGTACGGCGGGATCGGCGGCACCAACGCCACCACGTCCGGCGGCTCGCCGCAGGGTCCGCTGATCTCGCTGCACGAGCTCGGCCACTCGCTCGGCACGATGGCCGACGAGTACCCGTACTCCTCCCGCGACGTGGTGCGCCCCTGCTACACCGGCGCCGAGCCGAGCAGCTTCCACCACACCGTGTACACCGACCCCGCGCGGATGGTCGCCGACCAGCACAAGTGGTGGCGGTGGGTGGGCGAGGAGAGCCTGTCCGGCGGCACGATCGGGCTGCACGAGGGCGGCGGCATGTTCCCCTGTGGACAGCGCCGGCCGAGCGAGCACTCCATCATGCGGTGGATCGGCTTCGACTGGGACCAGATCGGCCGCGAGCACATGGTCGCCCGCATCACCGGGCGGCGCAACGCCGGCCAGATGGCCCTCCAGCACACTCCACTGGGGACGGTGCCGTCCGATGGCGTGCTGTGGGTGGAGACCGGCCATCCGCGATACCACGAGCTCCAGGTGACCTGGCGGGTCGGCGGCACCGTCGTCGGCACGGCGGACAGCCTCGACCTCGCGTCGTTGGGCCTGCCGGCCGGCACCGCGGTGCGGGTAGAGGTGCGCGACCCGGTCGGGCCGGACGGGATCGACTGGGTGCGCAACCCCTCCACCGGCGACAGTGCCACCAACTCCGGGTACAACGGGCCGCGCTTCGTGCAGACTCGCGAGTGGACGGTCGGCGCGCCGGGCGTGACGCCGACACCGGCGGCCGCCGAGATCACCTCTTCGACGATGACCACGCAGCCGGTCGCCGGCGACGAGGTCGTCTTCGTGGAGACCAACCACCCCTCCGACCGCATCCTCGACGTGGCCTGGACGCTGGACGGCAAGGCGGTGCCCAACCCGGGGAACAGCCGCCGCCTCGACCTCGGCGCGCTCGACCTCTCCGCCGGCACGCACAAGCTCGTCGCGACGGCGACCGACCCGGCCGGCGCCTCGGACTCGGTCGAGTGGACCGTCGACAACGCGCTGCCGACAGCGCCCCGCCGGCTCTCCACACCGCTGGCCACGCTGCCCGGCGCGCTGGAGCACCCGGTCTACTTCGACGGCTGGGACATGTGGCTCGAGCCGCGCGACGACCAGACCGGGCGGTACGTGGTCGGGCAGTTCCGGCTCGACAAGGACGGCTGGTTCAACTACTTCGGCTTCCCGGAGCAGCCGATGCCGGCGTCGCCGTTCCAGTTCCGCCACTCGGGCACGAACGTGAAGGCACTGACCTACGGCAACCTCGGCACGGGCGGGCTCTCCCGGGCCACGTTCGAGCAGACGCTGCCCGACGACCACCCGAGCGGCGGCTTCGTGCCCGGCTTCGGCACCCACCTGGTCGAGCACCGCGCGATCGACCCGGCCGGCAACATCGGCCCGGCGGCGAGCTACCGCGCCACCGTGATCCCCGGCGCCTCCCCCGCCTGCACCCGGACGCTGACCGGCCGCCAGGGCTCGGTCACCGTCACCTCGGGCGTGACCTGCCTGACGAACGCCCAGGTGGCCGGCCAGGTGACGGTACGCGCGGGCGCCTCGCTGGTGGTCCGGCAGAGCACGATCGGCGGCACGCTCGTCGCGACCCGCGCCCAGGCGGTGCAGGTCTTCGGCTCGACGGTCAGCGGCGCGGTCCAGCTCACCGGCACCACCCGCGACGTGACGGTCGCCGGCAGCTCCTTCAACGGCGCGGTCGTCCTGACCGGCAACACCCAGGTCACGGCCAACGAACGCTACAGCCGCCTCGCCGGCCCCTACGGCCCGTTGCTGGTCGGCAACCGAGTCAACGGCGCCCTGATGTGCGCGGGCAACAGCTCCCGCCCCAGCGACTTCGGCGCCCCGAACACCGTCCACGGCGCGAACGCCTGCCGCACCTGACCCCCGGTGACGGGATGGCGGCCCGCCACCGCCATCCCGCTCCCCACGCCCGACCATGGTGTCCATGGTGATCGCCGAGATCGGGAGAGCTACCGCGATGTCCGCGGTGGTCCATGCCGCTGCTCCCGCGGCCTCACCCGTCCGTCGTTGGTCGGACGGCCGAAGATTTCGGCGAGCCTTGGCGAGCCGCCGGCCGCAGCGGTCTCCGGCGGGAGCGGCGGTCCGCGGCTGACGCGAACCCGGGAAACTTTTGTTTGGGTCGTCAGGCGCTGGGCCGGTAGTCGCCGGTCAGGCGGGCCAGCTTGAGCGCCAGGTGGAGGCAGAGGCGTTCGTTGCCGTCCTTGAGGTCGGTCTCGGCCAGCTGCTCCACCCGGTGCAGGCGGTAGTAGAGCGTGGTGCGGTGCAGGCGCAGGCGTTCGGCGGTGGCGTGGGCGTTGCCGGCCAGGTCGAGGTAGGCCTCGAGCGTCTCCAGCAGCGCCTGGTTGGCCTCGTCGTCGAGCAGGCGGCGCAGTCCGGGGTGGACGGTGGCCACGTCGAGGTGGCGACCCTCCATCTGCGACAGCATGCGGTAGATGCCCAGGTCGGTCCAGGAGATCGTCGGGCCCAGCGCGGGCAGCCGCACGCCGACGCGGGCCGACTGGACGGCCTCGTCGTACGAGTGGATGGCGTCGGCGAGGCGGGGGCGCGGTGCGCCGACGCCCACGACCACGCGGGCGACCTCGGGCAGGTCGCCGATCGCGTTGCGCAGGCCTTCGCGGAGGTATCCGGCGGCGGCCTCGGCGGATGGGCGGCCGGCGACCTGGCCGCCGCGGACCAGCAGCACGCCCTGGTCGTGGCGGAGCAGGTGGAGCGCGTCGCGGACGCCGAGCCAGCGGCGGGTGGCGACGAGCGCCTGCTCCAGCGCGATGCCGGCGTCCTCGTCGAGCACCTGCCCGCGCGCCGGGACGAGCTGGGCGACGATCGCGGTGGCCGGGCCGTCGGCGGTGACCACGCCGTCGCCCAGCAGCGACTTGACCATCTCCTCGCGGGTGAGCGGGTTGTCCGACAGCAGGGTGCGGGCCGCCTCGGCCTCGCGCTGCGAGGCCAGCTCGCCGAGCAGGTTTTCCCGGTAGAGGGCGAGCGACAGGTCGCCGGTCGCCCGCCTGACCACGTCGATGTCCGCGTCGGTCATGCCGCCGTCGTCGATGAACCACACGTATCCGAGCAGGCGGTCCTGGTGGACGATCGGCACGCAGAGGCGGGGCAGCAGGTCGAGCTCGGGGCAGGCCGGCGTGCGGACCGGCACGCGCGCCTTGAGGATGCCGAAGCCGCGCAGCCACGAGACGACCTCGGGCGTGGTGTGCCGGCGCAGGATCGAGGAGCGGCGGACGTCGTCCATCGTGCCGTTCTGCTCGCTGTAGACGACCACCCGGTGGCGGCGGTCCTCGATCAGCGCTGGCCGGCCGACCCGCGCGGCCATCGTGTCGACGATGCCTTGCAGCTCCAGGTTCATGCCGCTCCCCGACCGGTCGTGGCCTGCGTGGCGGCGCCGACCGCCGGCGAAACCGCCGGTCATTACCCTCGACCCCATCCGCCGCCCGCGCAAGGGTCCGACGCAGGGAATCATTCCGGCCGATGTTGACTGGTATCGACATACGTCACTACGCTCGGTGGTCATGCGGAGGACCGGTGCCCTCGTCGCCCTCCTGGTGGCCGTGCTGGTCACGCCCGCCCCGGCCGCCGCCGGGAGTGGCGGGCCGGCGGTCTGCGGGCACCCGCCGCGAACCGCCAACCGCCACGCGACCGCCGAGGCCGTGCGCCTGCACGCGTACCTGTGGACGCTCACCTGCGGCCACCGCCGCGGCGTCCTGTCCGGACAGAACGTCGGCCACGGCCCGCAGGCCCTCGACCCGGACGGCTGGTTCGGCTACCCGCGGCTGGTCGAGCGGCTGGCCGCCGACACCGGCGAGCGGGTCGCGGTCGTCGGGCTCGACTACGAGCACGACCAGGTCTTCACGCCGGCCCAGCTCGCCGCCGGCAACAGCGTGCTGGTCGACCACGAGCGGCGCGGGGGTCTGGTGCAGGTCACCTGGTCGCCGCTGAGCCCATGGCTCAACGACGAGCGGGACATCGCCGGCCATCCGGGCCAGTGGACCGGCACCCGCACCGACGCGGGCCAGCTCGCCGGCGTCGACGACCTGCGCGACCTGCTCGACCCGACCACACCCGCCGGTGAGGTGTGGCGACGCAAGCTCGCCCGGGTGGCCGACGCGCTCACCACACTCCGCGACGCCGGCGTGGTGGTGCTGTGGCGGCCCATGCAGGAGATGAACGGCTTCTGGTTCTGGTGGGGCTCCACCGTCCACGGTGACGACGCGTCGCCGTACGTCGACATCTGGCGGCACATGTACCGCTACCTCACCCACACGCGCCGGCTGGACAACCTGCTGTGGGTGTACTCCCCCGCCTCCAGCCAGCTTGTCTACGCGGGGCAGCCGGTGCCCGGCATCAAGCCGGCGGCGTGGGCGTATCCCGGCTCGGACGTGGTGGACGTGGTCGCCGGCACCGCGTACCACGACGAGCTGGCCATCACCGACTACCGCGACCACCTGCGCCTGCCCGAGGTGGTGGCGGCCGGCGAGTACTCGGCGGGCCTGCTCGGCGCCCACGACCGGGCCGGCGACCTGGACACGACGCTCTACGCCACCCGCCTGCGCGAGGACTATCCGGCGGTCGCGTACTGGGTCTCCTGGCACGACTACCCGTGGTCGGCGACCGAGGCGGCCTGGCTGTCGCTGGCCGCCAACCGGCGGGCGGGTGACCTGCTGACGGACAGGTACGTCGTCAACGTGGGCTGAGCCGGGGGACGCGGGCGAAGACGTCGGTGTCAGCCGACCGCGGCGGCGAGGAAGTCGGCGGCCGGGACGCCGAACGCGACCGACACGGCCGCCATGCGCGGGATGGAGGGCCGGCGGGCCGCGACCGCGTAGACCGCGACGAGGACCGGCGCGGCGGCGGTCTGAAGCGTCCAGGAGTCGCGCCGCACGATGAGGTCGAGGTGGCAGGTGGCCAGCCAGACCGCGTTCGCCGCGGTCCACAACCCGAGGCCCACCAGGTAGCACACCCGCGGCGTCCAGCGCACGGCGATCGTCGTGTCACCCGCCGCCACATCCGCCGCGCGGTCCATCACCGTCGTCGGCAGGTACAGCGCCGCGGCCAGCAACAGTCCCAAAAGGACCATGACCGGCGGGTACTCCACGACCGGCCGCTGGAGCGACCACCCCGCCAGCGGTGCCAGGACGCCGACGACGAGCGCGTTCACGGCGACGTCCGCGCCGGGGCGGGCCTTGAGCCGGATCGGTGGCACGCTGTAGAGCCAGCCGAGCAGCAGCACGATCGCGGTGCCCGCGGCGAACATCGGCCCGGCCGCCACCGCGACGCCGACGGCCGCCACGCCGCCCCACCGGTATCCGCGGACCAGGTCGGCCTCGGTCAACACGCCGGTCACCAGGGGCGCGGTCGACTTGCGGGGATTGCGGCGGTCGCTCGGCAGGTCGTGCAGGTCGTTGACGGCCAGGACCGCGCCCCAGATCAGCGGCCCGAGCACCACGCCGGCGGCCACCGCCTCGGGCACCGCGCCGGGCGGCGGCACCCAGCGGCCGGCCGCGAGCACCCAGCCCAGGTACGCGCCGCCCCACCCCAGCGGCCAGAACCACGGTCGGGTCAGGCGGATCGCGGCCCACGCTCTCATGCCGCGAGCCTCGCCGAGCCAGCCTTTGAGTCCGCTGAGAGCCGCTGAGAGGACGCTGAGCCGGCGGCGATTTTCACACGACGTTCACGCGGTCGTTTCGGGCTCGGTGGGGTCCATGCTAATAAATCTGACATTGATCTATGTGTCCGTCGCCGCGTCCCCAGCCGGAACACCCCCGTCCGGCCGCGGCGGCGCACAGTCAGGAGTCCAGATGGCTCGCGTCCTGAAGGCCGGCGGCGCCACCCTTGCCGCCGTCGTCGCGCTCCTCGCGCTCGCCGCCACACCGGCCGGCGCCACCCCGCCCAACATCCCGTCGTACAGCACCGCCGTGAGCCGGCTCGCCGCGCTCACCGTGGCGGCGGAGTCGCACCAGTCCACGTACGACCGTGACCTCTTCCCGCACTGGATCACGATCACCGGCTCGTGCAACACCCGGGAGCAGGTGCTCAAGCGGGACGGCACCGGGGTCACCGTGGACAGCAGCTGCTACCCGACGTCGGGTTCGTGGCGCAGCCCGTACGACGGCGCCACCTGGACCAACCCGGCGGACGTCGACATCGACCACATGGTGCCCCTGTCGGAGGCCTGGGCGTCGGGCGCGTGGGCCTGGACCACCTCGCGGCGGCAGACGTACGCCAACGACCTCGGCGGGCCCGAGCTGTGGGCGGTCACCGACAACGTCAACCAGTCGAAGGGCGACCAGGACCCGGCCACCTGGCAGCCGTCGGTGGCGTCGTTCCGCTGCACGTACGCGCGGGCGTGGATCCAGGTGAAGTACTACTACGGCCTCAGCGTCGACAGCGCCGAGAAGACCGCGCTGAACGGCATGCTGGCGACCTGCTGACGCGGCTTTGACGAGCGGGCCCGGCCGCGCGGCCGGGCCCGCTCACCACGGTGGAAAACCGCTTGCCGGACTAGGGCGGCTCGGGTGATCGTGGTGGGCATGACGTTCTGACCTCACGTTGAGCCCCGTGTCCGCCCTTTCCGTGAAGTGAGCGTCTTTGTCTACCGTCTCCGTGTTCGCCGCCGCTGGCAGCTGGATCGAGTCCGACGCCGTCGCGCAGTGCCACCAGGTCGCCGCGCTCGACGGGATGCTGCACGTCGCCGGCATGCCCGACCTGCACCCCGGCAAGGGCGCCCCGATCGGCGCGGCCATGTCCTCCACCGTGCTGTACCCGTTTCTGGTCGGCTCGGACATCGGCTGCGGCATCGCCGTGTTTCCGATCCGGCTCAAGCGCGCCGTGCCGGAAAAGCTCGCCGCCCGCTTCCCCGACCTCGACGTGCCGCTGGACCCCTCGGCCGCCGGCGACGGCATTCCCGCCGGCTACGTGGACGGCCTCGGCACGGTCGGCCGGGGCAACCACTTCGTGGAGCTGGCCCGCGTCGACACCGTCGCCGCACCCGAGCACGCGGACCGTCTCGGGCTGGCCGCCGGCGGGCTCGTGCTCATCGTCCACAGTGGCTCCCGAGGGCTGGGCGAGCGGATCCTGCGCGCGCACACCGAGGCGCACGGCGCCGGCCCCGCGCCCGACCCCGCCGCCTACCTGACTGCGCACGACGAGGCCGTGCGGTGGGGCTCACTCAACCGGCGGCTGATGGCCGCCCGGGTCGCGGACGCGTTGGGCGCCGAGCCCGCCGACCCGATCGTCGACGAATGCCACAACTCCGTCGAGGTCCGCGACGGCGTCTACCTGCACCGCAAGGGCGCGGCGCGGGGCGACGGGCGCGACGTCCTGGTCGCCGGCACCCGCGGCACGCGCTCGTACCTCGTCGCCGGTCACGCCGGCCCGGAGGCCAACCACTCGGTGGCGCACGGCGCGGGTCGCAAGATGTCGCGCGCCGACGCGCTGCGCCGCGGCCGGGCCAAGCACACGGTCGAGGAGCTGCGCCGCACGCCGGTGGGTTCGCTGGTGGTGTGCGGCGACCGGCAGCTGCTCTTCGAGGAGGCGCCCACCGCCTACAAGCGCATCGAGCAGGTCGTCGCCGACCTCGTCGACCACGGCCTGGCCACGCCGATCGCCACCACGGTGCCGCTGGTCACGTACAAGACGGCACACAACGGATCGGCGCGCCGGCGGTGAGCGTCCACCTGTTGCTGTCCGCCGGCCGCGGCCCGCGCGAGTGCGCGTGGGCGCTGGCCCGCCTGGTAGACCGGCTGGAGGCCGACGCCGCCCGGCGCCGGGTGGCGACCCGGCGGGTCGAGACCGTGGCCGGTGACCGTCCCGGCACCTACCGCTCGGTGCTGCTGGAGGTCACCGGCGACGGCGCCGAGGCGTTCGCGGCCTCCTGGACCGGCACGCTGTGCTGGCAGGCACCGAGCCCCTACCGGGCCAGCGCCGGCCGCAAGAACTGGTACGTCATCGCCCAGCCGTGCGAGGTGGACGCGCCGCGGACGGTGTTCGCGGAAGGCGACGTCGAGATCGTGCCCTGCCGCACCGGTGGACCCGGCGGACAACACCGCAACAAGGCCAGCACCGCGGTGCGCGCCACCCACCGTCCATCCGGGACGGTGGTGGTGGTCGACACGGAACGCCACTTCAGCCTCAACCGCCGCACCGCGCTGCGCCTGCTCCGCGAACGCCTCGAGCGCGGCGACGAACAGGCCGGGCGCTCGCTGACCACGGCCCGGTGGCGGATCCACGACGAGCTGGTGCGCGGCGACCCCACCCGGATCGAACGCCCATAGCCGCGTCCGCTCCGGCCACCGGCAACGCGCCGTTCGAGATCTACAGAGCTTTCGAAGTCGGGTGGCTCGACCCCTGAATCACTTATTTGGACAAAGACTTGGGCTACCGCGACGTCCGCCGTGGTCCATGCCGTTGCTCCCGCGGCCTCACCCGTCCGCCGCTGGTCCCGCTCACCCCTTCCGCCCTGCGCCCAAGAGGGCAGCCCTCTGTACACCCCGCACCGCCCCCATCGGTTCCACGCTTTCACCGCGCGGGCGGTGAGCTGCTGCGCAGGTAGGTCAGCACGGCCAGCACGCGCCTGTTGGTGTCGTCGGTGGGTGGCAGGTCGAGCTTGGCCAGGATGTTGCCCACGTGCTTGCCGACGGCGGCCTCGGAGACCACGAGGGTGCGGGCGATCGCGGCGTTGGAGTGGCCCTCGGCGACCAGCGCCAGCACCTCGCGCTCCCTTGTGGACAGGCCGGCCACGGGATCGCTGCGGCGGCGCAGCAGCTGCCGCACCACGTCCGGGTCGACGACGGTGCCCCCGCCGACCACCTGGCGGAGCGCCGCGACGAACTCCTCGACGTCGACCACCCTGTCCTTCAACAGGTAGCCCACCTTGCGGCCGTCGCCGGAGTCGAGCAGCTCGGTCGCGTAGCCCTGCTGCACGTACTGGCTGAGCACCACCACCGCCAGCCGCGGGTCGGCGCGGCGCAGCTCGACGGCGGCGCGCAGCCCCTCGTCGGTGAAGGTGGGCGGCATCTTGATGTCGGTCACCACCAGCTCGGGATGGTGCTCGGCGACGGCGGCCCGCAGCTCAGCCGCGTCGCCGACCGAGGCGACCACCTCGAAGCCGAAGCGGCCCATCAGCCCGGCGAGCCCTTCGCGCAGCAGCACGCCGTCTTCGGCGAGGACTACGCGGACGGAAGGTCGGCTTTGCTGCACGGTAGCTCCACGCGGACGAGGGTCGGCCCACCGGCCGGACTGGACACGAACATGCGACCATCGACAACCGACACCCGGTCGGCGAGCCCGGTCAGGCCGCTGCCGCGGGCCGGGTCGGCGCCGCCCCGACCGTTGTCGCGCACCTCGAGCGCCAGGATGTCGCCATCGCGGGTGGCGGTGATGGCGGCCGCGGTGGCGCCGCTGTGCTTGGCCATGTTGGCCAGCGCCTCGGCGGCCACGAAGTAGGCGGCCGTCTCCACGTGCGGCGGCGGCCGCGCGGGCAGGTCGGTGCGGACGGTCACCGGGATCGGCGCCTGGTCGGCCAGCTCGCGCAGCGCGGCCGGCAGCCCGAGGTCGGTCAGCACCTGCGGGCGGATGCCGTGGATCAGCTCGCGCAGCTCCGCCATCAGCTGCTTGGCCTGCTCGTGCGCGCTGGCCACCGCGTGGCCGGCCGGCGTCTCCGGGGGCAGGTCGAGGCGGGCCAGGCCGAGCTGGAGGGTGAGGCCGACGAGCCGCTGCTGGGCGCCGTCGTGCAGGTCGCGCTCGATCCGGCGGCGCTCGGCCTCGAACGCGTCGACGAGCCGGGCCCGCGACCGCGACACCTCGACGAGCTCGGCGCGCAGCTGGGAGCCGGCGCCGGCCGACAGCAGCGCCCGCGCCACCGCGGCGTGCGCGCCGGCGAGCAGCGCTAGCAGGTAGGGCACGGCGGGGAGCAGCGCGATGCCGGCCACCGCGAACGGCACCGTGTCACCGACCGTGTTCACCTCGCCCACGCCGAGCGAGACCGGGCCGTTGTCGGGGACGAGCAGCGGGCTGGCCGCCCACACGACGATCAGGACCACCAGCATCAGCGCGGTCAGGTAGGCCATCGGCATCACCGTGCACAGCAGCACCGCGTAGCCCAGCTCGCGCCAGGTGGCCGCCTCGGTGTAGCGCGTGCGCAGCCACGGGCCCGGCCCGACCCCGGGCGGCCGCCGGTGGCCCGAGCCGACCGGCCGGCTGTCGACGAGGCGCAGCCGGCGGCGCTCCACCGCGGCCAGCGGCAGCGCCACCGCCGGCCCGACCACGCCCACCAGCAGGGCGCCGGCGACCAGCAGGAGCGCCAGCCCCGCGAGTGACGGCCCGTCCCACTCCGCGAGACGCAGGAGCAGCGCCGCCCAGGGCGCGGCGAGCAGCGCCAGCGGCACGCCGACCGCGACCATGAGCGGCGCGGTGGTCAACAGGTAGGCGACCGACCGCCACGGCCACCCGGAGGCGAGGAACCGGCGCCGGGCGACCGCCTCGATCGCGGTCTGCGGCATCGGTGCGGGCATCAGCCCACGCTATCCGGTGCACCCGGCCGGCCGCGGTATACCTAGCATTACCTTTGGTTCGGTATCTAGGAGTAGTGCTCTGGGCCGGCGCCGCGTGATGTGCTCCGCCCCATGCGTTTTTTGCCATTGCTCACCCTCGCCGCCGTCCTGGCCGCGGCCGGCTGCTCCGACGTCCGCGCGGTCAACGAGTCCCGCGACGACCGGCGCGAGTTCCCCTTCACCGGCGAGCGGCTCGTCGTCGACAGCGGCGGGGCCGATCTGCGCCTGGTGGCCGGCGACGACGGCGCGGTCGACGTGGAGCGCTCGCTGACCGGCAAGGCCACAGTGGACGGCAACGCGTCCTGGGCGCTCGACGGCGACACGCTGCGGCTGCGGGTGGAGTGCAGCGGCTTCGTGCCCGACTGCGGCGGCCGGCACATCGTGCACGTGCCCGGCGGCGTCGCGGTCGAGGTGCGCAGCGACGCGCCGGTGCGGGCGGTCGGGCTCGGCGGCGACCTCACCGCGACCGTCCGCGACTCCTGGCTGCGGGTCGAGGATCCGGCCGGCTCGCTCCGCCTACAGGCCGCGTTCGACGTCGACGTGACCGGCGCCCGCTCGGCGGAGGTCGTCGCCCGCTCCACCGACCGCGACGTCAGCCTCGCCTTCGCCGGGCCGCCCAGCCGGGTCGACGCGCGGGGTGCCGGCGCGGTGGAGGTCACGCTGCCGGACGGGCCGGAGACCTACCGGGTCAGCGCCTCGCCGAAGGGTGACGCGATGCGCGGCGATCCGGCCAGCGGGCGGGTCGTCACCGCGGTCGCCGGCGACGGACACGCCGCCCGCGTGCGAAAGGGAGCCTGATGTTCGAGCTGGTCGACGTCACCAAGGTCTACAAGGGACAAAAGCGGGCGGTCGACGGCGTGACGATGCGGTTCGGCACCGGCGTCGTCGGCCTGCTCGGCCCCAACGGCGCGGGCAAGTCGTCGCTGATGCGGATCGCCGCCACGGTCACCCGGCCGACCGGCGGGCGGGTGCTCTTCGAGGGCACCGACGTCGTCGCCAGGCCGGACGTGCTGCGCCGCCACCTCGGCTACCTGCCGCAGGACTTCGGCGTGTACCCCAACCTGACGGCCCGCGAGTTCCTGGGGTACCTCGCGGCGGTCAAGGGGCTGTCGGCCCGGTCCGCCCGGGTCCGGGTCGACGAGCTGTTGCGCCTCGTCGGCCTGACCGAGGCGGCCAAGCGTCCTCTGGGCAAGTACTCCGGTGGCATGCTGCGCCGCGTCGGCATCGCGCAGACACTGCTCGCCGACCCCCGGGTGCTGGTCGTCGACGAGCCGACCGCCGGCCTCGACCCGCAGGAGCGGGTCCGCTTTCGCAACCTGCTCAGCGAGCTCGCCGCCGACCGGCTGGTGCTGCTCTCCACGCACATCGTGTCCGATGTGGAGTCGGTGGCCGACGACATCGCGATCGTGGCACGGGGCCGGCTGCTCCGCCGGGGCACACCGGAGCAGCTGCTCCAGGCCGTGGCGGGGCACGTGTGGGAGACCGTGGTGGCGCCGGAAACGGTCCCGGCGGTGCAGGCCCGGCACACGGTCAGCCGCATGGTCCGCGTCGACGGCGGTGTGCGGTTGCGGCTGCTCTCCACCACCCGGCCCGACCCGGATGCCACACCTGTCGCACCCGACCTGGAGGACGCCTACCTCGGTGTGGTGGCGGCATGACGCCGCGGGTGCTGGCGGCGCTCGCGGTGGCCGACTTCCGCGAGCGGGTGCGCCGCCCGTCGTACGCGGTGGTGCTGCTCGCCGCCGTAGGACTCGGCTACCTGGCCGCACCCGCCGCCGGTGCGCATTGGACGATCGTCAACGCGGGCGACCACCGCGGCGTCTACAACAGCGCCTACGTCGGTGCGGTCACCGCCCTCGCCGGTGCGCTGTGGCTCTCGGCCGCCGGCTTCTACGTGGTGCGTACGGCGATCGCCCGCGACGAGCGGACCGGCGTCGGCCAGCTGCTCGCCGCGACCCCGCTGCGCACGCCGGCGTACCTCGTCGGCAAGTTCCTGAGCAACCTGCTGGTGCTCGGCTCGATGGCGGCGGCGCTGGCCGGCACCGCGCTGGTGATGCAGCTGGCGCGCGGCGAGTCGCGGGCGCTCCACCCGGTCGACCTCGTGCTGCCGTTCCTGCTCTTCACGCTGCCGGTGCTGGCGCTCACCGCCACCGCGGCGGTGCTCGTCGAGACGATTCCCGTGCTGCGCACCGGCTTCGGCAACGTGGTGTGGTTCTTCGTGGCGCTCACCGGCATGGTCGCCGGGCAGTCGGCCGGTGCTCCGCTGGGCGGCCTGGGCGTGCACGTGTTCGCCGCGTCGCTGCGCGACGAGTTCGCCGCGCACGGCGTCGGGGTCACCGAGGTCGCGATCGGCCTGATGTACGCGGACGACCCGCCCCGCGCGGTCGGGTTCGCGAGCGTCGACTTCACCGCCGCCTTCGCCGGCCAGCGGCTCGTCGCGGTGCTGCTGGCGGTCGCGGTGGCGGCGGTGCCGGCCCTGTGGTTCGGCCGCTTCGACCCGGCCCGCTCAGCCGCCCCGGCCGCCCCCGTGGCGCCCACGGTTACCGCCACGGCACCTCTCGTTTCGTACCAGATGATGTCGAAGGCCGAGCGGCGACGAGGCCGCGGCTTGCTGACCGGAGAGACGCGGATCCTGGCCGGTGGGATTTCGCGGTGGTGGTGGCTGGGCGTCGCGGCGCTGGTGGTGGCCGGCGCGGCGGCGCCGACGCGGGCGTCCGGGCCGCTGCTGATCGCGGCCTGGATCTGGCCGGTGCTGGTCTGGTCGCGGCTGGGCACGCAGGCCGCGGAGGCCGGCGTCGAGGGGCTGCTCGGCGCCTACCCGTCGCCGGTGCGCCGCGCGCTCGCGCAGTGGCTGGCCGGCGTGGCGCTCACCGCGCTGGTCGGCGCCGGCGCGGGCGTGCGGCTGGCCACGGCGGGCGAGCTGGCGGGCTGGCTGGCCGGCGTGGCGTTCATCCCGGCGCTCGCGCTGGCGCTGGGCGTGGTGAGCCGCACCCACCGGCTGTTTCAGGCCGTCTATCCGCCACTCTGGTACGCGGTGCTCAACGACGTCCGCGGCCTCGACTACATGGGCGCCCTGCCCGGCGGCCCGCCACCGGTCGCCGTCGCCGGCGCGGCGGCGCTGCTCGTCACGGCCGCCCTCGCCACGGTGGCCGCCCGCCACGCCCGCCGCTAGGGCGGTGGGCCATACCGGCGCTGCTCGTCACGGCCGCCCCCGCCACACTGGCCGCCCGCCGCTAAGGCCGCCGGCTTCGCCGGCCCGGTGAGCGCCACCGCACACCCGGTGGCCCTAGGCCGAGCGCGCGGTCTCGGCGAGCGCGGCCAGCAGCGCGGCGGTGGCCGGTGGGTCGGGCGGCTCGCCGTACGTCGCGGCGTAGACGTGGCGGCGCGAGCCCGGCAGCTCGGTGGCGACGACGCCCTTGACCCGCTGGGTGCGCAGCGCCAGGCCGGGGATCACGGTCGCGCCGAGGCCGGCGGCGACGAGCGTCTGCATCACCACCATGTCGTCGGAGATGTAGCCGATCCGCGGCTCGAAGCCCTCGTCGGCGCAGAGGGACAGGAGGTGGCTGCGACACCGTTCGCAGCCGGCGATCCAGGTCGCGTCGCGCAGGGTGGCGAGCCGCTGCCCACGGCGGCTCGACAGCAGGAACAGCGGGTCGTTGAGCAAGTGGTGCAGGCGGACGCCGTCCGGCTCGGGCTCGGTCTCGTCGTAGCGGAAGATGACCGCGACGTCGATCGTGCCGGCGCGCAGCAGCTCCAACGCCTCCGGCGGGTGCGTGTCGACGAGGCTGACCTGGAGGTTGGGGTGGCGGCCGGCCAGCGCGGCCAGGGCCGCCGGCACCAGCGACCCGATCACCGACGAAAAGCCGGCCAGCCGCACCCGCCCGGCGGTCAACCCCACGTGCGCGGCAAGCTCCGCACCGGCCGCGTCGATCCGCCCGATGATCTCGGCCGCCCGGTCGGCGAGCAGCCTGCCGGCCTCGGTGAGCCGGATGCCGCGCCCCACCCGCTGGAACAGCTGCGCGCCGGTCTCCGCCTCCAGCCGGGCCAGGTGGTGGCTCACGGTCGGCTGCGTGTAGTGCAGCTCCTTCGCCGCGGCGGTGACCGAACCGTGGCGGGCCAGGGCATCGAGGACACGCAACCGGGAAACGTCCAGCATCCATCGAGCATATCTATGGTTCAGCACGAAACCTGGCATTAGACATATGGATCGGCCGCGCGCACGCTGATTCACATGACGACGACACAGATCCGCCCCACCACCGAGCTCGCCGGCCTCGTCGACGGCGTCCGCACCGCCATCGCCGCACACGTCGACTGGGCCGCCACCGCGCGGCTCGTCGCCGAGCAGCTGCGCCGCCACCTACCCAGCCCGGACGTGCTCACCGCCGAACAGCGCCTCGGCTCCGCCGACGGCTACGGCAGCCACACCCTGCACGTCGAGCCCGACGGCTCCTTCTCGATCCTCGCGATCGTGTGGCGGCCGGGCCAGATCACCCGCATCCACGACCACCTGACCTGGTGCGTCTTCGGCGTGATCCAAGGCGTGGAGCGGGAGGAGCTCTTCGACGCCGACCTCAATCTGATCGGCCGCAGCGACAACAAGACCGGCGAGGTCAGCGGCTTCGCCCCGCCCGGCGACATCCACCGCGTCCACAACACCACCGGCGGCACCGCGATCTCGATCCACATCTACGGCACGGACGTGACCCGCGTCGGCTCGAGCGTCCGCCGCTACTACGACTAGAGACCTTTCGGGGTCAGGGTGACTCCGTCGTGGTGCCTCGAGCTTGAGTTTGCCCGGGTCGTGTCAGCTGCGGACCGCCGCTCCCGCCGGAGACCGCGCGGGTCGGCGGCGAGCTGGCGCTCGCCGAGATCCCCGACCCACGCTGCCAGGTCCGCGCCGCAAGCCCACGGTGTCGAGCTTTGTCGGGCGGATGCCCGCGGCCCGCTCCCGGCCGGCGGCTCGCGGAGCGGGTGAGGCCGCGGGAGCAGCGGTCGGGACCACGACGGACATCGCGGTAGCTCAAATCTGCCTAGCGGACCTGGCTGGACAGGGTGTGCGCGGATGCCTTTGCTCTGCTTCCCCATAGTGGGCGCCCACGCCCAGGGGCCACTGAACCGCCGGCCGCCCCCGATAGGGAAGCAGAGCAAAGGCGTCCCCGGACACCTCACCCACGCCTGGCCGCCGGCCCGGGGAAGGCCGCACGCACAACCGGGCAGCGGGTGAGCGCGACCCACCGCGTACGGGTGACGCGCTACGCGGGCATGCGGGCCGGGATCGGTGCGTGCGGCGCGGTGGCCTTGTGGATTCCCGGGCCGAGCGGGCGCGGCTCCTCCCCCGGCACGTCGAGAAGGGCGGTCGTCCCGACCGGCACCGTCACCTCCACGTGGAGCGTGCCGCCGTCCAGGGTCCAGGCGATCGCGGCGCGGCCGTACGGCGTGTCGTGTGCCGCGGAGGCGTGCGTGAGCCCGCCGCCCGGCCGCGGGCGGAAGAGGATCTCGCGGTAGCCGGGCGCGGCCGGCGCGAGGCCGGCGGCCGTCCGATGTAGCCAGTCGGCGATCGCGCCGAAGGCATAGTGGTTGAACGACGTCATCTGGCCCGGGTTGACCCGGCCGTCGGGCAGCAGGCTGTCCCAGCGTTCCCAGATCGTGGTCGCGCCTCGCGTCACCGGGTAGAGCCACGACGGGCACTCCCGCTGGAGCAGCAGGTCGTACGCCCGCTCCAGGTGGCCGGACAGGGTGAGCGCGTCGGCCACGAGCGGGGTGCCGAGAAAGCCGGTGCCGATCCGGTTGCCGCCGGCCGCGACAAGCTCGGCCAGGCGCTCGCCGCACGCCTCGCGGTCGGCCAGGGGCACCAGCCCGAACACGATCGTCATCGCGTAGGCGGCCTGGGTGTCGCTGGTGAGCCGGCCCGGCCCGGTCACGTACCGCCGCTGGAACGCGCGCCGCACCTCGGCGGCCAGCCGGGCGTACCGCTCCGCGTCGGCCGCCTCGCCGAGCACCTCGGCGGTGTCCGCGAGCCGCCGGGCGGACCAGGCGAAGTACGCGGTGGCCACCAGGTGCTTGTCGGTGGCCGCGGCGGCCGGATCGTCCGGCGGCGCGCTCGGGTCGAGCCAGTCGCCGAGCTGGAAACCCTCGTCCCACAGCCGGTCCGGGCCGGCGAGCCGCTCGACCAGGTCGACCCACGCCTTGGCGCTCGGGTACTGGCGGGCGAGCAGGCCGGTGTCGCCGTAGCGCTCGTACAGCGTCCAGGGCAGCAGCACGGCCACGTCGCCCCAGCCGGCGCCGGGCCGGATCGGGGTCCACATGTGGTGGGCCGGGATGACCGGGACGTACCACGGCACGGTGCCGTCGGGCAGCTGCTCGGCGGCCACGTCGGCCAGCCAGGAGGCGAGCATGCCGGCGCAGTCGTACAGGTAGGCGGCCGTCGGGCCGAACACCTGGATGTCGCCGGTCCAGCCGACCCGCTCGTCCCGCTGCGGGCAGTCGGTGGGCACGTCGAGGAAGTTGCCGCGCATGCTCCACACCACGTTGTCGTGCAAGCGGTTGAGCAGCGGCTCCGAGCACTCGAACCACCCCGTGCGCACCATGTCGGTGTGCAGCACCAGGGCCACCACGTCGCCGGCGGCCACCGCCGCGTCGAGGTCGCCGGGCCACCCTTCCACGTCCATATAACGGAACCCGTGGAACGTGAAGCGCGGTTCCCACTCCTCGACGTCGCCACCGGCCAATGTGTACACGTCGGTGGACTTCGCGTCGCGCAGCGGCCGCCGGTACAGCTCGCCGTCCTGCGTCACCTCGGCGGTGCGCAACGTGACGACGGTGCCGCGCGGGCCGCGGACGCGGATCCTCGGGCGGCCGACGAGGTTCTGTCCGAAGTCGAGCACCGGCCGGCCGGACGGCGTGTGGAGCACCGCCACCGGCCGCACCTCCTCGACCGCGCGCACCGGCGGGCCCGTCGGGGCGACCAATGTGGACGGATCCCGCTCCCCCACCCGCACCGGGCTCCAGCCCGCGCTGTCGTAGTCCGGAGTGGACCAGCCGGGCCGTTCCATGCGCGCGTCGTAGACCTCGCCGTCGTAGTTGCCGGTGCGCACGATCGGGCCGGGCGCCGCGCGCCAGTCGGGGCCGGTGGCGACGACCTGGCGGCCCCCGTCCGCGTACTCGATCTCGAGCTGGGCGAGCAGGGAGAGGTCGGTGCCGAAGAGGTCGCGGAAGCCGCCGCGCCAGCCGAGCCGGCCGCGGTACCAGCCGTCGCCGAGCCACGCGCCGATCGCGTTGCCGCCGGCGCGCAGGTGGTCGGTGACGTCGTAGGTGTAGTAGCGCAGCCGCCGCCGGTACGCGGTCCAGCCGGGCGACATCGCGTCGTCGCCGACCCGGCGGCCGTTGATCTCCACCTGGTAGAGGCCGTGCGCGGTGGCGTAGAGGCGAGCGGCGACCACCTCGCCGCCGACGTCGAAGGTGTGGCGGACCAGCGCCGGGCGGCGGTCGTCGGAGTCCGGCTCCTCGGGCCAGGCCGCACCGACCGGCACGGCCCGCCAGTCTCCGGGCTCCAGCAGCCCCGCCTCGACCGCCGTGGGCGGGCTCCAGCCGGAGAGCGTGCCGTCCTCGCCGCGCACCCGGACCCGCACGGCGGCCCTCTCCCGCGAACGCAGCGGCGCGCCGGGCCACGGCACGAGCAGCTGGTCGGGCGAGGCGGTGCCGGCGAGCGTGGTGCCGGCGTCGCGGACCACCTCGACCTCGTACCCGGCCTGGCGCCACCCCGGCGGGGCGTCGGTGCGCCAGGACAGCCGCGGCCGCCGCTCGCCGATCCCGAGCGCCGCGCGGTGGTGCTCGACAGTCGGCGCGTGCGGGGTAACCCTCATCTCGCCTGGTCCTCCCACTGCCGGTCCTTTACACGTTTCAAAACCATAGCGCACTGACTTTAGCCGACTGGTTGACACGTTTCAGAGATGGTTACAGGATGGGAGCCGTGACCCTACTCATACCGTCCGTCGCGCTCGTCGGCACGCTCGACACCAAGGGCGCTGAGTACCAGTGGGTGGCCGCGAGGCTGCGCGAGCTGGGCGTGGAGCCTGTCGTCGTGGACGCCGGGATCCACCCGCCGGCCGGCTTCACCGGCACAGTCTCCGTCGGTCAGGACGCGGTCGCCCGCGCCGCCGGCACCACCATCCAGGCCCTGCGCGACGGCGGCGACCGGGGCGTGGCCGTCGCCGCGATGGGCGAGGGCGCCGCTGCCGTGCTCGCCGGGCTGGCCGCCGAGGGCCGCCTCGACGGCGTGCTCGCGCTCGGCGGCAGCGGCGGCTCGTCGATCGCCGCGCGCGCGGTCCGCGACCTGCCCGTCGGGCTGCCCAAGCTGATCGTCTCGACGATGGCCTCCGGCGACGTCGCACCCTACGTCGGGGCCTCCGACGTCACGATGATGTACAGCGTCGTCGACATCTCCGGCATCAACCGGGTGTCTCGCACGGTGCTGGGCAACGCCGCCGCCGCGATCGCGGGGATGGCCACGGCGCGTTCCACGGCCGGCGCCGGTGCGGCCGAGCGGCCCCTCGTCGCCGCCTCGATGTTCGGCGTCACCACGCCCGCGGTCGACGCCGCCCGCGCCCGCCTGGAAGAGCTCGGCTACGAGGTGCTGGTCTTCCACGCCACCGGCTCGGGCGGCCGGGCCCTGGAGGCGCTGGCCCGCTCGGGCATGCTCGCCGGCGTGCTCGACCTGACCACCACCGAGCTCGCCGACGACCTCGTGGGCGGGGTGCTCAGCGCGGGACCGACCCGGCTCACCGCGGCCGGTGCCGCCGGGGTGCCGCAGGTGGTCAGCCTCGGTGCGCTCGACATGGTCAACTTCGGACCGCGGGAGACCGTGCCCACCCAGTTCACCGGCCGGACGTTCTTCGTGCACAACCCCACCGTCACGCTCATGCGCACCACCGAGGCGGAAAACGCGGAGCTGGGCCGGCGCCTGGGCACCAAGCTGGCCGGCGCGACCGGGCCGACCGTGCTGGTGGTGCCGCGCGGCGGAGTGTCGGCGTTGGACGCCGACGGTGGCGCCTTCCACGACCCGGGTGCGGACGCCGCGCTCTTCGCCGCCGCGCTGGACGCGGTGGCCGGCAGCGACGTGACGGTGCTCGACTCGCCGCGGCACATCAACGACAGCGCACTCGCGACCGACACCGCCGACCGGCTGCACGCGTTGATCACCGGGAAGGAGGGCTGAGGCATGGATCGCGCGACCGCGCTCGCCCGGCTGCGGGCCACCATCGACGCCGGGCGCCCGGTGATCGGGGCCGGCGCCGGCACGGGCATCTCGGCCAAGGCCGCCGAGGCCGGCGGCGTCGACCTGATCATCATCTACAACTCCGGCCGCTACCGGATGGCCGGCCGCGGCTCGCTCAGCGGCCTGCTGGCGTACGGCGACGCCAACCAGATCGTCGTCGACATGAGCCGCGAGGTGCTGCCGATCGTGCGGTACACCCCGGTGCTGGCCGGCGTCAACGGCACCGACCCCTTCCGGGTGATGGGCCGCTTCCTCGACGAGCTCGCCGCGCTCGGCTTCGCCGGCGTGCAGAACTTCCCCACCGTCGGCCTCATCGACGGCGTCTTCCGGGAAAACCTCGAAGAGACCGGCATGGGCTACGACCTCGAGGTGGAGATGATCCGCCTGGCCCGCGAGCGGGAGCTGCTCACCGCGCCGTACGTCTTCGACGTCGAGTCCACAGTGGCCATGACCGAGGCCGGTGCGGACATCCTCGTGCCACACATGGGCCTCACGACCAGCGGCACGATCGGCGCCAAGACGGCGCTGTCGCTGGCGGAGTCGGCGGCCCGGGTGCAGGAGATGCGCGACGCGGCCGTGGCGGTCAACCCGGACGTCATCGTGCTCTGCCACGGCGGCCCCATCGCCGAGCCGGACGACGCCGCCTACATCCTCGCCAACACCACCGGCGTGGTCGGCTTCTTCGGCGCGTCCTCCGTGGAGCGCCTGCCCACCGAGCGCGCCATCAAGCAGCAGGTCGCCGACTTCAAGTCCATTTCCATTGAGGAGTAACCCACGATGACGTCCGCCATCACCCAGCGCCGCCCGGACGAGGTGCCCACCCGCACGTTCGACTGGGGCACCATCAAGTGGCTCGTCACACCACACCTCGACGAAGGCGCCGGCCTCACCACCGGTGAGGTGATCATCTACCCGTCACAGGGCCACGCGCCGCACCTGCACCCGAACGAGGAGGAGGTCATCTACGTGATCTCCGGCGAGGGCGAGCAGACGGTCGGCGACGGGCCGGCCTTCCCCATCCGCGAGGGCGACGCGGTCTACATCCCGGCCAACACGTTGCACTCCACGTACAACACCACCTGGCGGCCGCTGCGCCTCGTCGTGGTGTACACGCCCGGCGGAGCGGAGACCGGGCTGGACGCCCTCCCGGACGCGCGCATCCTCGACCCGGGCGTTCAACCCGCGTGGCGGCAGGCCTGATGCCGGTTTACGGGCCGGGTCGCTGGCTCAACCCCGGCGACCGTCCTGAGTGGTGCGAGGTGGCCACCGCCGGCCGGTTCACGGTGCCGGTCGACGGCGGCCGCTTCGACCGCCACTACCACGACGACCACGAGATCTGGTTCGTCGCCGAGGGCAAGGGCCGCATCCTCGTCGACGGCGCCGAGCGGTACACCCAGGCCGGCGACGTCGTGCTGATCCGGGCCGGCGACCTCCACGACGTGGTCGAGGTGTACGAGACGCTGCGCGGCTTCTTCGTGGAGACCGGTCACCCGTCCGGCGGCCGGGTCGGCCACCTGCACCGCGACCCGTCGGACGCCGCCGGCCACGAGGTGCCGGCCCGCCCACTGCCGGCCGACTTCCCCGGGCGCTGACACGTGCGGCTCGCGGTCACCGGAAGCTCCGGCACGCTCGGCACGGCCACTGTGGACCGTCTCCGCGCGGACGGTCACGAGGTGCTCGGCCTCGACCTGACCGGCCCGCCGGGCGCCGGCTTCACCCGCGTCGACCTGGCCGACTACGGCCAGGCGCTCGACGCTCTGCTCGGCGTCACCGCGCGGCACACCGGGCTGGACGCGCTCGTGCACCTCGCGGCCGTCCCGGTCAACGGCCTGGTGCCCGACGCCACCACGTTCCACACCAACATGACCATCTCGTTCAACGCATTCCACGCGGCTCTGCGGGCGGGGATCAGGTCCATCGTGTACGCGTCGAGCATCACCGCGCTCGGCTTCCCGTTCGACGAGCCGCCGGCCTACCTGCCGCTCGACGAGGAGAGCGAACCGCGCGCCAACAACACGTACGGACTCGTCAAGGTCCTCGAAGAGGCGATGGCCGCGCAGCTGGTGCGGTGGCGGCCCGACCTGTCCGTCACGGCGCTGCGCTTCACCAACGTGACCGGCCCCGGCGAGTACGGCACGTTCGCCGAGCGCGCCCACGACCCGGCCTACCGCCGCGTCTTGCTGTGGACCTATGTGGACGCCCGGGACGCGGCGGCGGCCGTGTCACTCGCGCTGGACGCCGCGCGGCCGGGCTTCCGCGCGTACAACGTCGCCGCCTCCGACACCGGCCTCACCGTGCCCACCCCCGACCTCGTCGCCGGCGCCTTCCCCGGCGTGCCACTGCGCAAGGACCTGGGCGAGCACGAGACCCTGATGTCCATCGACAAGGCCCGCGCCGAGCTCGGCTACGAACCGGTCCACCTGTGGCGCGGGCGTCGGTGCCAGGAGTGACGGCCGCGAGGGATGCGAGCAGCGCGCGGTCGAGATCTAGGAGAGTTCGGGCGCTATATCAACCCTAAGTCTCCTAGATCTCGAAGTCCCGGCCCCGGGCTGGTCACGCTGCGTCAGGGTGGAGGAAAGTAGGGGTCTGCGACTGCCCGCGAAGATCCTTGAGGGCTTGTCCCGCGGACCTGGCAGTGGACGGCCGGGGATCTCGGCTCGCCCCGCGAGCCGCCGGCCGGGAGCGGTGCCCGCGGGAGCGTACGGTCCGCAGGTGACGCGGACCGGGGATATCTGCTCTCTAGGCATGGGTCCGGCTGGCCAGCCAGCCGGACATGGCGCGGACGCCGTGGCCGATCGCCCGCTCGTCCGGGGTGAAGCCGACGAAGTGCGGATAGGCCGACTCGATGGGCGCGCCGGGCGGCCGGACACCGAGAAACGTGAACGTGCCGGGCATCCGGTCTAGGAAGAGCGCGAAGTCCTCGCCGTTGAACGGGATCGAGGCGTGCAGCGTGCCCACCCGGTCGTGGCCGAGCGTCCGGCGCAGGTGCCGCCTGAGCGCGTGACCCTCCCGCTCGGAGCAGACCATGGCGGGAAACGGGTCGTCCGGGAAGTCCACAGTGGCCTCGCCGGACGACCGGGCGAGGCGGCGGATTTCCTCGCGGATCTCGACGTACCTCTTCTCCGGCCAGCAGCGGAAGGAGATCTGCACCTCGGCGCCGGAGGCCCGGGGCCGCATGAAGACGAACCTGGCCAGCGGGCCGTCCGGCACCTGGACGTCGGACACGATCCGTTCGAGGTCGGCGGGTGTGGTGGGCGGCATGACGGTGCCCAGCGCGCCGATGTCGGCGGCGAGCCGCTGCGCGCGGGTCGCCGCGTCGGGGCCGGTGAGCGTGACGGTGCCGCGGTCGAGGCCGGGTAGTCCGAACCCGGGCATGACCATGAACTGCCCGACCGGCCACGGACCGCAGTGCAGGGCGTGTATCTCCGCCGGGCGGGTGCGGGCGAACAGGCCGTCGTCGAGCATCGCGGCGGCGCCGGTGAGTGCCTCCTCGGCCGGCTGGAACACGAACACGACGGTGCCGCTGAGCCGGCGGCGCAGGCGGGCCAGCACCTCGGCGACGCCCACACCGACGGTGGTGTGGATGTCGTGCCCGCACAGGTGGGCGGCTGGGCCGGCGGCGCCACCGATCTGCCCGTCGGGCGGCACCGCGTCCATGTCGGCCCGGTAGGCGACCATCCGGCCCGGGCGGTCGCCTTCGAGGACGCCCACGACGCCGTGCCCGCCCACCCCCGTGGTGACGGCGAGGCCGGCGGCGCGCAGCCGCCGCGCGACAACCCCGGCGGTGCGCTCCTCCTGGCCGGCCGGTTCGGGATGGCGGTGGATGTCGCGGCGCAGCGCGATCCAATCGGCGTCCAATGTGGACGCCACGGCGTCCACCGAGTCGCGGTCCGGCGGCGGGCTGGCGTGCGCGGCCCGTCCGGGGATGAGTCCGGCGCCGGCGAGGCCGGCGGCGGCTCCCAGTACGGTGCGGCGGCTGAGAGGGCTCGACATGCTATGAAGGGTCCCGCGTCCCGCCGTGTGATCGCATTGCGGCTAGCCACCCTCTCCGCGTAGGGCTAGCCCTACTAGCAGGCCGTGTCGCGCACCGGGAGCCGGCCGTCCACCAGGTACGCGGTCACCGCGCCGGCCAGGCAGGCGTTGCCCTGCCCGCTGAGCAGCGGCACGTGCGTCCGCCGGTCCACGGTGACGAGTCGCGAGCCGGCGATGGCGCGGGCGGTCGCGACCGAGTTGGCCAGCGGCACCGACGCGTCGTGCAGGGCGGCGAGGACGAGCGCGGCCGGCGCCCGGTTGGTGGCCAGCGGCACGGTGTTGTCGCGGCTGAACGGCCAGAAGGCGCACGGACCGACGTTGGCGCTGGCAGGGCCGTACACCGGATAGCGGGCGCCGAGGCCGGCCAGGTCGCGGCGGTAGGTCGCCAGGTCGCGCGGCCACGCGTTGTCGCCACAGCGGAAGGCGGTGTTGACCGCGGTGTGGTTGTCGGCCGGTACGCCGGGGGTGCCGGGCAGCGCGGCGGGCCGCGGGTCGATCGGGATCGGCGGCGGGTTGCCCGCGATGATGGCGGCGAGGTTTGTCGCGACGACCGGCCAGAGGTGCGCGAAGAACGTCGCGATGACGGCGAGGGAGCCGAGCTCGCCGACCGTCCAGGCGTGCCCGCCGGCGGGCAGGGGCGCCTCGGCGAACGCCCGGCGGAACGTCTCGGCCACCTCGGCCGGCGTGGCGCCGAGCCCGAAGGTCGCGCTGTTCGCGGCGACGTACCCGGTGAAGGCGGCGAAGTTCTCCTCGAAGGCGGGGATGCGGCTCAGCTCGTACCGGCGCCAGACGAGGTCGTAGTCGGCCGGGCTGTCCAGCACGAACCTGTCCACCCGCCCCGGGAAGAGCGTGCTGTAGGCGGCGCCGAGCATCGCGGCGTACGAGCCGCCGAGGAAGGACACGCGCCGCTCGCCGAGGGCCGCGCGGATGGCGTCGATGTCGCGGGCGGCCTGCGCGGTCGTGGCGTACGGCAGCGCCCAGCCGGCGTGACGGGCGCAGGCGCGGGCGTACGCGCGCGCCTGCGCCGCGGTGTCCTCCATGGACTGGTATGTCGCGGAGCGTACCCAGAAGCCGCCCGGCTCCTCCTCCGGCTGGCCGCAGCTGATCGGGGTGCTGCGCTCGACGAAGCGCGTGTCGAACCCGACGATGTCGTACCGGGCGAGCACCGCGGGGTCGAGGACGCCGGCGAGGGCCAGCGGCTCGGGGACCCCGGCGCCGCCCGGCCCGCCGCCGGTGGTGACCAGCACGCCGCGGCGGAGCGCCGGGTCGGTGGCGGGAAGCCGGGAGATCATGATGTCGATCGTGCGGCCACCGGGGCGCGCGTGGTCGAGCGGCACCCTGACGGTGGCGCACGTCAGGCGCGCGTCCGCGACGCCCGGGCAGGCCCGCCAGGTGAGCGCCGGCTCGGCTGGCGGCACGACCGCGGAAGCGATGGCGATGGCGACGGCGGCCACGAGATGCATCCACGTCCCCCTATCTGTTCGCCTCGCACCATAGCGCCGCGACGGCTAGGCGTACAGGCGGACGCGGAACGTGTAGGGGCGGATCGGCAGCCGGTACCGCTCCGGCAGCGGCGGCCCGCAGGACGCGCTGCCCAGGCCCTGCTGGCCGTAGTCGACGTTGAGCCACACCCGGTCGGACGGGACCAGCTGCGCGGGCTTCGTGGCGCGGTCGAGGTCTTCGCTCGTCCAGCGGCGCGCGGTGAAGTCGAACCACGGGTCACCCTCGACCCGCAGCCTCGGCACACCGTCGCCGGTCAGCTCCAGCCACCGGGTCTCGATGTGGTTGCCGTTCTCCTGCGGCCACGGATAGTGGCTCTGCATCGCGTCGATGTCCGCCGCGAACAGCCCCACCCGGGCGGCCGCCTGGCTGTCCACGTAGGACTCCCCCGGCCCGCGGCCGAACCACCTGGCGCGGGTGAGCCCGGCCGGCAGCCCCATCCGCAGGCCGAGCCGCGGCAGGGTGACGGCGTGGCCGCCGATCGGGGTGTCCGTCCAGACGCCCTCGGGCGTGACCCGCAGGGTCAGCGCGACGCCCGCGTCGCCGGCCGGCTCCCAGCACATCTCGGTGCGCAGGCCGATGGCCTGGCCGGCCGGCCCGCTGCGGCCGCGCACGACAACCCGGCCGTCCTCCGTCCGGATTTCCTCCACGCGGTGCAGCATCCGGTCCAGCCCGACGGCCCGCCAGGCGCGCGTGACGTCGTTGCGGAAGCCCTGGCCGCGGTCGTTTTCGATGGGTGCGCGCCAGACGTCGAGCACCGGGCCGCTGAGGTCGAGGTCGCCGAGGCGCACGAGCTGGCCGTCGTCGAACCGGACGCCCCGGAAAGCACCCGCCGGCCGGAAAGCCCGTGCCGGTGGGACGACCGGGGCCTGGCCCCACGCGACCACGTGCCCGGCCGGCGCCCAGGCGGTCCCGGCGGCCAGCACCGCGCGGACCGTGAGCAGGTCGCCCCTCGGCGCCGGCACCGACGCCGCGTGGCGCGCGGGCACGTAGGGCGTGGGCAGCTCGCCGGCCTCGTCGCCGGCCGTCCACTCCAGACGCAGGTGGGAAAGGTCGGCGAAGTCGTACCGGTTGCGCAACCAGACCCGGCCGTCCGCGATCGTGATCTCGACCGGTTCGATAGCCTTCGCGTATTCCAGCAGGCCGGGCGAGGGGGTGCGGTCGGCGAAGAGCAGGCCGTCGAGGCAGTAGCGGCCGCCGTTGGGCAGGTGGTCGACGTCGCCGCCGTGTAACAGGCCGCCGTCCGGCGCGTGCAGGCCGTGGTCGATCCACTCCCACACGAACGCGCCGCAGAACCGTTCGTGCGCCTCCAGGATCCGCTGGTAGTCCACGAGCGAGCCGGGACCGTTGCCCATCGCGTGCGCGTACTCGCAGAGCAGGAACGGCAGCCCGCGCCGGCGTACGTCGTCGGGCGAGTCCGGCTCGACGCCCTCCGGGGTCGGCTCCCGGCGCCGTCCGATCGCCTCCAGCTCCTCCAGCGACGGGTACATCACGCTGGCGAAGTCGGAGTGCCGGTAGGAGCGGTCGCGCTCGTAGTGGACGGGGCGGCTCGGGTCGCGCTCCCTGATCCACGACTCGATCTCGCCGAAGGCCGCGCCGTGCCCGCTCTCGTTGCCCAGCGACCACACGACGACGCTGGGATGGTTCTTGTCCCGCTCGACCATCCGCTCGATCCGGTCGACGAGCGCGTCCCGCCAGGCCGGCTCGTCCGGCGGGTTGCCCTCCCAGCCGGCGTAGACGAAGCCGTGCGTCTCGATGTCGCACTCGTCGACGACCCACAGCCCGTACTCGTCGCAGAGCCGCAGGAACTCCGGATGCGGCGGGTAGTGGCTGGTACGCACGGCGTTGATGTTGTGCCGCTTCATCAGCAGGACGTCCCGCAGCATCGTCGACGGGTCGAGCGCGCGGCCGCGGTCCGGGTCGTGCTCGTGGCGGTTGACGCCGCGGAAGAGCACGGGCGCGCCGTTGACGAGCAGCCGGCCGTCCACGATGGACACTGTCCGGAAGCCGACGGCGAGGTCGATCCGCTCGCCGGCGGCCGTCAACACGCCTTTGTAGAGGCGTGGGCGCTCGGCGCTCCACGGCTCGACCGGCACGGTCACGGTCTCGCCGGTCGGCACCCGGACACCCAGCTCCGGCAGCTCCACGATGCCCGGCGGGTCGGCGTCCACGCGCAGCGTGCCGAGGCCGTCCACATAGGAGGCGTGGACGAACAAGTCGTCGACGGTGCCGCCCAGCAGCTCGACGTCGCGGAAGATGCCGGGCAGCCACCACATGTCCTGGTCTTCGAGGTAGCTGCCGGAGGACCAGCGGTGCACGCGCACGGCGAGGACGTTGCCGGCCGGCCGCACCAATCCGGTCACGTCGAACTCGAACGGCAACCGGCTCCCCTTCGAGTGGCCGAGCTCGGTGCCGTTGAGCCAGACCTTCGCGCACGAGTCGACGCCCTGGAAGCGAAGGACCGCCCGGCCGCTGTACGGCCAGTCGAAGTGGCGGCGGTAGTCGCCGGTCGGGTTCTCCACCGGCACGTGGGGCGGGTCGATGGGAAACGGGTAGGCGGTGTTGGTGTAGAGCGGGCGATCGTGGCCTTCGAGCACCCAGTGCGAGGGCACGCGCAGCCGGTCCCAGCCGCTGTCGTCGAACTCCGGTGCCCAGAACGAAGGACCGGACGCGGTCGGCGCCAGGCGGAATGCCCAGTCGCCGTTCAGCGAGAGGCGGGGCGCGTCGGAGTGAAAGTCAGCCCGCGGCCGGCGCCGCCCCTCCCCCGGCGAAAACGACTCCACGTAGGACGTCACAGCGCGGCGAAGAACCCGTCCGGGATCGGGTGCGCCGCCATCGCCTCCAGCTCGGCCAGCTGCGCCGCGCGGGAGACGCCGACCACCGTCGAGTCGATGTCCGGATTGGCGAGCGAGAAGTGCAGCGCCGCCGCCGGCAGCGGGACGCTCCACTCGCGACAGAGCGCGGTGAGCCGGTCGACGCGGGCCAGCACCTCGGGTGCGGCGGAGCGGTACGCGTACTTTCCCCCGGCGCGCGTCGAGCCGGCGAGCAGCCCGCCGCCGAAGGGCGCCGCGTTGAAGACCACCATGCCGCGCGCCTTCGCCGAGGCGATCAGCTCGGCGCCGCTCCGGTCGACGAGCGTGTAGTGGTTGTGGGTGAGCACCGCGTCGAACGCGCCGGTGCGCACGTACTCCTCGACGAGGTCGAGCGGGCCGGCGGCGATGCCGATCGCGCCGACGAGGCCCTGCTCGCGCAGCCCGACGAGCGCCTCGATCGCCCCGCCCGGCGCGGCCGCCTCGGCGAACGTGATGGTGAACGGGTCGTGCAGGTGGTAGATCGGCAGCCGGTCGACGCCGAGCCGGGTGACGGACTCCTCGAACGACCGCTTGACCCGGTCGCCGTCGAAGACCCCGGTCACCGGGTCGGCGTCGGCCTTGGAGAAGACCACCGCGGGCCCGGCCAGGCGCATCGCCTCACCCAGGACCGTCTCGCTGCGCCCCTCGCCGTAGGCGTTGGACGTGTCGACCTGTCCGAACGGCGAACGGAGCACCGCCAGCGCGAGGTCGACGTTGGACACCCGACCGGCGCCGATCGTCACCGGCCTCATCCCTTCACCGACCCCGCCGCCAAGCCCGCCATGATCTGGCGGTTGAGGAAGAGGTACAGCACGAGGATGCCGAGCACGTTGATGCTGATCGCGGCGAACAGCGGGCCGTACTGCGTCGAGCCGTACTCGTCACTGAACTGCAACAGTCCGACCTGGACGGTGGCCAGCTCGTCGCGGGTGGTGAAGGTGAGCGCGATCAGCAGGTCGTTCCACACGCTGAAGAACTCCACGAGCGCGATGGTGACGATCGCGTTGCGCATCATCGGCACCGCGATGCGGAAGAAGCTGCGCAGCATGCCGGCGCCGTCGACTGCCGCCGACTCGAAGATCTCCCGCGGGATGGCGCGCAGGTACGCCGCCATCAGGAAGACCGTCAGCGGCAGGCCCATCACCGTGTACGTGATGATGAGCGGCCACAACGTGTTGGTGAGCCCGGCCTGGAAGTAGACGGTGAAGAGCGGCACCAGGATCATCTGCCCGGGGATCATGATGCCGGCGACGAACGCGAGCAGCACCGTGCCGCGGCCCTTCCACACCATCACCTCCAGCGCGTACGCCGCGGCGACGCCGAGCAGGATCATGAAGGCCAGCGACGGCACGGTGACCAGCACGCTGTTGAGCACGTTGCGGCCCAGGCCGCCGCCGGACCAGGCCTCGGTGTAGTTGTCGAGGTTGAAGCCCTCCGGCAGCGCCCAGGTCGGCTTGCTGAAGAACTCGTCCTGCGTCTTGAACGAGCCGAGCACGAGCCACACCAACGGGTACAGCTCGACGACCACCAACAGTCCGATGAGGATCCGGACCGGCAGCCGCCGCAGCGTGCGGCCGGCCCGGCGGCGGGGTGCCGGTGTACGGGCGTGCGCCGCTCGCGCCGGCGCCTCGGTGAGCGTCGTCATCAGGCCCTCGTGATGTCGCGTCGGGCCGACCGGAACACCACGAGCGTCACCAGCAGGCACATGACCGTGAGGACGAACGCGATCGTGCTGCCGTAGCCGTAGTCGGCGTAGTTGAAGACGGTGCGGTACATGTACAGCGTCAGGGGTGTGGTCTCGCCGCCCGGCCCGCCGTTGTTGAGCGCGAGCAGGGTGTCGAAGACCTTCAGGGTGTTGTTGATGCTGAAGATGACCGAGGAGAGCAGGACGGGCAGGGACAGCGGCAGCACGACGTGTCGCACCAGCCGCCATCCCGTCGCCCCTTCCAGCCTCGCCGACTCCAGCGTCTCCTCCGGGATGTCGACGAGGCCGGCGTAGAGCAGCACGGCGTAGAAGCCCATGGAGCGCCACAGCTCCATGACGATGGCCACGACGAACGTGCCGGTGCCGGTGGAGAACCAGTCGACGGGTGACCCGCCGACCGCCTCCAGCCCGGCGTTGACCGGACCCTGCTGCTGCCCGGTCGCGAACAGGCTGTTGAACAGCAGCGCGACCGCGACCGTGGGCAGCACCGTCGGGAAGAACACCACCGTGCGGACGAACGTGGACGCCCGCCGGAGCACGAACACGTACAGCAGCGCGAGCGCGTACCCCAGCACGATCTGGCCGGCCGAGAGTACGAACGCGTACTTCAGGGTGAACCACAGCGCCGAGCGGGCCTGCGGATCCTCGGCGAAGCGGCTGAAGTTGTCGAGCCCGATGAAGTCGAATCCGCTCAGCGGGTTGCCGGTGTAGAAGGTCAGGCCCAGCGACCAGAACACCGGCACCAGCTTGACGAGCGTGTAGACGAGCAGCGCGGGACCGAGAAGGATCAGGATCGCCTTCTTGTCACCCAGGACGCTCTGCACGTGGCTTCCCTTCCAGCTGGGTCAGCGTGCCTGGTCCAGGTCCGCCTGGAGCGTGGCCATGTACTTGTCGGGCGCCATCTTCCCGGTGAGCAGCAGGGCGGCGTTGGTCTGCGCGTCCGAGGTGGTCTTGGCGTCCATGAGCGCCTCGAACCACAGCACGGTCTGGCTGGCCTTGCTGACGATCTCCTGGAGCTGCGATGTCAGCGGTGGCACGTTGCTGACCTGCTGGTTGGTACGGAAGCCGGAGATCACGCCCTGATTCTGCAACACGCTGCTGCCGTAGTTCTCGGCGACGCACTTGAGCCAGTCGCCGACCTTCGGCGTGTAGGACTTGGTGGCGAGGGCGGTCGCCGCACCGGCGTTCGCCGGCCACTGCGAGCTGTCACCCTTGCCGCCGGCCACGTTCGGGAACGGGATGAAGCCGACGTTCTCCGCGCCGATCTTGTTTTGCTTGGGGTCGTTGAGGTTGGCCAGGAACCACGAGCCGTTGTACATCATCGCGGCCTGGCCGTTGAGGAACTGCGCGTTCGCGGCGTCGGTGGTGCGGGAGGTGATCCCGTCGCCGAACATGCCCGCGGTGCCCAGGTCGGCGACGGCCTTGGCGGCCGCCACGTACTGCGGGTCGGTCAGCTTGGCCTCGTTCTTCTGGATCGCGAGCATCGCGTCCGGGCCGAGGCTGCGGAAGAGGTACATGCCGATCAGCCGGGTGATCGGCCAGCCCTGGCTGCCCGCCTCGGTGATCGGCACGACGCCGGCGCCCTTGAACTTCCGCCCGGCCGCGACGAGGTCGTCCCAGGTCTGCGGCGGCTGGACACCGTTGTCGGCGAAGAGTTTCTTGTTGTAGAAGATGCCTTCGATGTTGTACTGGAACGGCAGCGATGCCATGGAGCCGTAGGCCGACTTCACGGTCGAGGCCGCGGCCGGCAGGATGTTGTCCCAGACCCCGAGCTCTTTGAGGGTCTGCTCGTAGTCGACGATCAGCTTGCCCTTGCCCAGGTCGCCGGTGGGCTTCACCTGGGCGGTGCCGGCCACGAACATGACCGGCAGCGCGTCCTGGCTGGCCAGGAGCGTTATCTTCTGTACGACGTCCGACTGTGCGACGGTCTCACTACTCAGTGGCAGGGCCTGCTCGGCCGTGGCGCACTGGTTCTTCGACAGCGCGGTCAGCTCGTCCCGGATGATCGCATTTTCCGCCGGGGTGAGCAGGCTGAACTTGTCGGGAGCGGACCCGCCGCCACCCGAACCGTTGTCAGACGCACACCCGGCGAGCAGCAGCGCCGCCCCCGTTGCGGCCGTCACCCGGACGGCCCACCCGCGGCGCCCTGTCTTCGCTACCGACACGTTTCCTCCTCGTGAAGCGCGGCGGGACTTTGAAGCGTTTCAAAGCGGAGGTTAGCCCTGCCACCAACACGATGTCAAGGATCTCACAGGTGCAGGGCATTCCCCTTGCCACGGGTATGGCCCGTAACATTCACTGACGTTTGACAGGTTTCAAGTAGGGGTTGGAGGAGGCCGCAGTGAAGCTCTCCGGCAAGCGGGCCGTCGTCACCGGCGCCGCGGGCGCGCTGGGCACCGTCATCGCCAAGCACCTGACCGCCGAGGGCGCCCAGGTGGCCGGCCTCGACCTCAACGCCGACGGCCTGGCCGCCAACGGCGCGCTGACGCTGACCGAGCCGGTCGACCTCACCGACTTCGACGCCGTCCAGACCGCCGTCGGGCGGGTCACCGGCGTCTGGGGCGGCGTCGACATCCTGGTCAACGGCGCCGGCGGCGGCGCGGTCGCGTTCTTCCACGAGATGAGCTACGAGACCTGGACGACCCAGGTCGACCGCAACCTCACCACGGTCTTCAACGTCACCCGCGCCGTGCTCCCGTCGATGCTCGCCCAGTCGCACGGCCGCATCGTCAACATCGCCTCGGTGGCGGCCATCGCCGGCGGCCGCCTGGTCCGCGGCGCCACCGCCTACGCGGCCGCGAAGGCAGGCGTGGTCGGCCTGACCAAGGCGCTCGCGATCGAGGTGGCCGAGCGGGGCGTGACCGTCAACTGCATCGCACCGGGCGCGCAGGCCACGCCCGGCCGCGACCGCGACACGCCGGAACGCCGCGAGGCGCTGCTGGCCCAGATCCCGACCCGCCTGCTCGGCGAGCCAGGCGACCTGGCCGAGACGATCGTGTTTCTGGCGTCACCCGCCGCCGTGAACATCACCGGCGTCGTCCTCCCGCTCGACGGCGGGCACTCGATCTGAAAGGTTCGCACGTGAGCGACCGGCTGGAACAAGGCAAGCGCAAGTTCGAGGAGCTCTACGGCGAAGGCAAGGCCGACGGCCTGATCGCCATGCAGACCGGCCTGGCCCAGGACCTGGCGCGGTACGGCATCGAGTTCAACTTCGGCGACATCTACTCCCGCCCCGGCCTGACCCTGGCCCAGCGCGAGATGATCACCCTCGGCGCACTTGTCGCCCTCGGCGGGCTGGAACCCCAGCTGAAGGGCCACACGCGGGGCGCGCTGAACGCCGGCCTGACGCCGACCGAGATCCTGGAGACGGTGATCCACGTCGTGCAGTACGCCGGCTTTCCGCGAGCGCTCAACGCCATCCGCGTCGTGACCGACACGCTCGTCGAGTGCGGCGCCGAGATCCCCGAGCCGCTCGGCCCGTGACCTCAGCGGTGGACGAAGTCGGGGTGCCGCAGGCTCCACGCCAGCAGCGGCCGCAACGCCTCGATCAGCTGCTCACCCCGGGCCGTGGGCGCGTAGAGGACCTGCACCGGCGAGCTCGGGATCACCGTCCGCGTGATCAGGTCCTGGCGCTCCAACTCGCGCAGCCGCTGCGTCAGCATCCGGTCGGAGATGCCGGTGACGAGCGCCCGGTACTGCCCGAACCGCCGGGCCCCGTGCGCCCCGGCCAGCAGGATCACGCCGACCCAGCGCCGGCCGATCAGCTCCAGGATCGGCTGGAACGCCTCGCACGTCGCGTCGTCGGCCACACCAATCTGAGTCACTTACCGATCGTAAGTTACTAACCCGGTTTTGCCGAGCGGGCCGGACCTCGACGAGCCTGGGTGCGTGACGACACGAGAAGCCTCATTGTTCGGCGAGCTGCTGCGCGTGCACGACATGCTCCGCCGCGACCTCGCCGCCGTGAAGGAGATCGCCGCGGCGGCCGCGGCCGGCGAGCCGGCGGTGCGGGTCCGCGACGGCCTGGACGCCCTGCACGCGCGGGGTCCGCTCCTTCAGCTCAAGGCCAACTGCCTGGGCTACTGCCAGCTGGTCCACGCGCACCACGGCGGCGAGGACGGCATGCTCTTCCCCGCGGTGCGCCGGGCGGCACCCCACCTCGCCGGGACCGTCGACCGGCTGGAGGAGGACCATCGCACCGTCAGCGACCTCCTCGACAAGATCGAGGCGGCCGCCCGAGACCTCGGGAGCGACGGCGACGCCGCCCGCGTGCGGCTGGTCGAGGCGCTCGACAGCCTGACCACCCACCTGCACGAGCACCTCGCGTTCGAGGAACAGGCGCTCGCGCCGGTCCTGCGCACCTGGACGCACTGGCCGGGCCACTAGAGACCTTTCGGGGTCGGGCTTTCGAATTCCTTTAGGACGGAGATTTGAGCTACCGCGATGTCCGTCGTGGTCCGGACCGTTGCTCCCGCGGCCTCACCCTTCGCGGCTGGTCACGCTGACCCCGGCGGGGGTGAGGATTTGTCCACGATGTCCGTAGCCGGGTCGACGCGGATGGCGGGCAGCGAAGCCTGTCACCAGCAGTAACGGCCGCGAGGAACGCGGACGTGGATGGTGGAGATCTAGGAGAGTTAGGGCGCTATTTCAGCCCTAACTCTCCTAGATCTCGAAGTCCCGGCCCCGGGCCGGTAACGCCGTGTCACAACGGGTGCGGCCACAGCCGCACCGACCCGCGCGGTTGGCCGGCTTCGCCGGGCCGGGTAAGCGTCCGTGCCACCGCACTAGCGACGCGGGACGCGGATGCGGATGCGGTAGAGGCGTGTCGCCCCCGTGATGTAGAGGTCGGGGCCGCCGAAGCAGACGTTGGAGACGACCTCGGGCACCGGGATCTCGCCGAGGCGCGCGCCGTCCGGGCCCAGCACCTGCACGCCCGAGCCGCTGGAGGTCCAGATTCGGCCCTCCTCGTCGACGCGGAGGCCGTCCGGGCAGCCGGGTGAGATCTCGGCCAGCACGCGGCCGCGCTCGCACGTGCCGTCGGGCGTCACGTCGTACGCGCGGATGTGGTGGTGGCCGGCGGGGCGGTGCAGGACCGAGGTGTCCGACACGTACAGGGTGCGGCCGTCGGGCGAGAAGGCCAGGCCGTTGGGGTGGACCATGTCGGTGACCACGGGCGTGGTCCGGCCGGTGCGCTCGTCGTGGCGGAAGACGTAGCAGCCGCCGTACTCGGGCTCGGCGACGTGGCCCTGCCGGTCCGAGAGGATGCCGTAGGGCGGGTCGGTGAACCAGATCGCCCCGTCCGGGCCGACCACGACGTCGTTGGGCGAGTTGAGGCGCTTGCCGTCCCAGGTGTCGACGATCGTGGCCACGCCGGTCGCCGTCTCGCGCTCCACCGCGCGCCGCCCGTGCGAGCAGTGCACCACGGCACCGGCCGCGTCCAGGGTGCGGCCGTTGACGAAGCCCGCCTCGGTGCGGTGGACGGTGGTGCGGCCGGTGTCCGGTGCGTACTCGAGGATCCGGTCGTTCGGGATGTCGCTCCACCGCAACCGGCCGGCGGCGGGCAACCACGCCGGACCTTCGCCCCATCGCGTGCCTGTCGCTAACGTTTCAAGCTTGCTGCTGGGAGCGGTCAACGCGGCCATGTGCCGAAGTATCCCAGGGATTTCGGCTGTTCCGGTAGCCGGCATGATCCGCTATGCTTGACACGTTTCAATCACGGAGGTGCGCTCGTGACCCGCTTGGCAAACGACCCGGCACGCTTCGCGGAGGAGTCCGCCGCGGGGTTCGCGCGGGCGTTCGGGGCGTGGGTGCGCCCCGTGCCGGGCGGAGTGGCGCGCCGCACCGTCGAGCCGGCTCCGCACGTCGCGCTCGTCGTGGGCGGTGGCTCCGGGCACTACCCGGCGTTCGCGGGCCTGGTCGGGCCCGGGCTCGCGAGCGCCGCCGCCATGGGCGACCTCTTCGCCTCGCCCTCGGCCCAGCAGGTCTACAGCGTGGCCCGCGCCGCCGACCGCGGCCGGGGCGTGCTGCTCGGCTACGGCAACTACGCGGGCGACGTGCTCAACTTCGACCAGGCACAGGCCCGGCTGCGCGCCGACGGCGTACCGTGCGAGACCGTCCTGGTCACCGACGACATCTCCAGCGCACCCCCGGGCGACCGCGCGCTCCGTCGTGGGATAGCCGGTGGCCTTTTCGTGTACAAGGTGGCCGGCGCCGCCGCGGCGGAAGGGCGCCCGCTCGACGAGGTGGCCCGGGTGGCGCGGCGGGCCAACGACCGCACCCGCACGCTCGGCGTGGCCTTCGGCGGGTGCACGCTGCCGGGCGCGGGCGAGCCGCTGTTCACCGTGCCGGCCGGGCGGATGGCCGTCGGCATGGGCATCCACGGCGAGCCCGGCATCGAGGAGGCCGACGTGCCCACCGCGGACGAGCTGGCCGGCCGGCTCGTCGACGCGCTGCTGGCCGAGCTTCCCGAGGACCTGACGGCGGCGCGGGACGGGCGGGCGGTCGCGATCCTCAATGGACTCGGCGCGGTCAAGTACGAGGAGCTTTTTGTGCTGTACGGCGCGGTCGCCGAGCGCCTCGACGCGGCCGGCGTCCACATCGTCGAGCCGGAGGTCGGCGAGCTCGTCACCAGCCTCGACATGGCCGGCGTCTCGCTCACCCTGTGCTGGCTCGACGACGAGCTGGAGCCACTGTGGAGGGCCGCGGCCGACACGCCCGCCTACCGCAAAGGCACCGTCGCCACGGGCACTGTGCCCGCCGGCGGTGAGGCACCCGTGCGTACCAGGGAAATAGAGAGCGCCCCCGAGGCCGGCCGGCGGGGCGCCGCGGCGGTGCGGGACGCCCTCGCCGCCGCGGTCCGGGTCCTGGGCGAGCACGCCGACCACCTCGGCCGGCTCGACGCGGTGGCCGGCGACGGCGACCACGGCATCGGCATGCGGCGCGGCGCGGAGGCGGCCTTCGAGGCGGCCGGGCGGGTGGTGGCCGCGGGCGGCGGCACCGGCACCGCGCTGCGCCTCGCCGGCGACGCCTGGGCGGATCGGGCCGGCGGCACCTCCGGGGCGCTGTGGGGCGTGGGCCTGCGCGCGCTCGGCGAGGTGGTCGGCGACCGGGACGAGCCGGCGGCGGCCGCGCTCGCGCTCGCGGTCGCCGCCGCGACGGACGCCATCGTGGACGCCGGCGGCGCGAAGGTCGGCGACAAGACGATGGTCGACGTGCTGGTGCCGTTCCGGGACGCGTTCGAGGCCGCAGCGGCCGGCGGGGCGCGGACCGCGCTCGAAGCGGCCGTGCCGGTGGCGGAGCGGGCCGCCCGCGCGACCGCGGCCCTCCTGCCGCGGAAGGGCCGGGCGCGGCCGCACGGGGAGCGGAGCCGCGGCACCCCCGACCCGGGCGCGACGTCGCTGGCGCTGCTGCTGCGCGCGCTTCTGGACACAGTGGAGGCACAGGCATGAGAAGTCGCTGGCGGATCGTGGTCGGCTCGGACGACGCCGGATACGACTACAAGGAGGTCCTCAAGCGGGATCTCGAGTCGAGCGAGCTCGTCGAGTCCGTGGTGGACGTCGGGGTGGCCGCCGACGGGCGCACCGCCTACCCGCACATCGCGGTCGCCGCCGCCCAGCTGGTCGCGGACGGCAAGGCCGACCGGGCCCTGCTGGTCTGCGGCACCGGGCTGGGCGTCGCCATCGCGGCCAACAAGGTGCGGGGCGTGCGGGCGGTGACCGCGCACGACTCGTACTCGGTGGAGCGCGCCGTGCTCAGCAACAACGCCCAGGTGCTCGCGCTCGGTCAGCGCGTGGTCGGCCTGGAGCTGGCCCGCCGCCTGGCCCGCGAGTGGCTGACCCACCGCTTCGACGAAAGCTCGCCCTCGGCGGAGAAGGTGCGCGTGCTCGACGGCTACGACGCGGAGGCCCCATGCTGACGATCGGGGTCAGCCTCAAGCTCTACGTCGACATCCCGTCCACACTCGACTGGTGCGAGCGGGTGGTGGCGCTGGCCGCCGACCGTCCGGCCATCGTGGACGGTCGCGTACGGCTGTGGGTGGCGCCGAGCCTGCCCGCGATCCCGCTGGTGCTCGACCGGGTGCGCGGCTCGGCGCTCGCGGTCGGCGCACAGGACCTGTTCTGGGCCGAGCGGGGGCCGTACACGGGCGCGGTCAGCGGCGCCGACCTCGCCGCGCTCGGCTGCCGGTACGCGGTCGTGGGGCACGCCGAGCGCCGCCGCCTCTTCGGCGAGGACGACACGGTGGTGGCGGCCAAGACGGCGGCCGCGCTCCGCAGTGGACTGACGCCGGTGATCTGCGTCGGTGAGACGTCACCCGGGCCGGGGGCGGCCTGCGAGTGCCTGCGGCAGCTGGACGCGGCCGCTGCGGCGGCTCCCGCGATCGTCGCCTACGAGCCCGTCTGGGCGATCGGTGCCGCCGAGCCGGCCGGCCCGGACCACATCGCGGCCATCTGCCACGCGCTGCGCGGCGGCGGGCACCCCGTCATCTACGGCGGCAGCGCCGGACCCGGCCTGCTGACCAAGCTCGGCGGCGCGGTGGACGGCCTGTTCCTGGGCCGGTTCGCGCACGACCCGGCCGCGCTCGCCGACGTGCTCGACGAAGCGGAGGCGCTGAGCGGATGATCGGCCTCAGCACGTACGCCTTCTTCTGGCAGCACTCCCCCCGCGTCGCCGAGCCGCTGACCGTCGAGGAGATGCTCGACCGGACGGCCGCGCTCGGCGCCGAGGTGTTCCAGATCTGCGACCACCCGGACGTGGCCGGCTTCGACGACGCGCGGCTGGACGCGCTCGCGGCGCGGGCGCGGGACGCGGGCGTGGCGCTGGAGCTCGGCACGCGCGGCACGGCGGTCGCGCACCTCGACGCGTACCTGCGGCTGGCCACCCACCTCCACGCCCGCCTGGTGCGCACGATGGTGACGGGGCCCTCCGCGGAAGGCGAGCTGAAAGCGGTGCTGCCGCGCTATGCGGCGGCGGGCGTGACCATCGCGCTGGAGACCTACGAGCGGGTGCCCTCCGCGCAGCTCGTCGCGCTCGTCGAGCGGATCGACCATCCCCACCTGGGCATCTGCCTCGACCCGGCCAACTGCGTGGCCGCGCTGGAACACCCCGACGACGTCGTCGACGCGGCCGCGCCGCACGTGGTCAACCTGCACGTCAAAGACTTCGCCTTCACCCGGGACGAGGGCTGGGTCGGCTTCCGCCTGGCCGGCGCCCCGCTCGGCGAGGGCGCGCTCGACCTCGACCGGCTCTTCGCACGGGTGCGGCCGGCTGAGCGAGGGATCAGTCAGGTGATCGAGCACTGGCTGCCGTGGCAAGGCGACGAGGACGGCACGGTGGCGCTGGAGCGCCGCTGGACCGCGCACAACCTCGCGTACCTGAGGAGGAGAGCATGAAGATCGCGGTGATCGGCGCGGGCGGCAAGATGGGCATGCGCGTCTCGGACAACCTGGCGCGCACCGACCACGACGTGCGCTACGTGGAGAACGCCCCCGCCGGCCGCGAACGGGTCGCCGCCGCCGGCCGGCCCCTGTCCGAGACCGGGACGGCGGCGCCCGACGCGGACGTGGTCGTCCTGGCGGTACCCGATGTGGCCCTCGCGGCGGTGTCGGCCGCGGTGGTCCCGCTGCTGCGGGCGGGCGCGACGGTGCTGACGCTCGACCCCGCGGCGGCCTACGCGGGCGTCCTGCACCGCCGCGACGACGTCCACTACGCGGTCGCCCACCCGTGCCACCCCTCGGTCTTCCTGGAACGGACGGCGCCCGAGGAGTACGCGGACAGCTTCGGTGGCGTGGCCGCCCCGCAGGACGTGGTGGCCGCGTTCGAGGGCCCGGAGGCGGAACGCGCCGTGGCCGAGGAGGTCATCCGCGTCATGTACGGCCCGGTGCTCGACCTCCACTGGGTCACCGTCAAGCAGCTCGCCGTGCTGGAGCCGACGCTGGTGGAGACGGTGGCGTGCATGGTCGGCGACCTGCTCCGCGAGGCGCTCCACGAGACCGTCCACACGGTCGGGGTGCCCGAGGGCGCCGCCCGCGCGATGCTGCACGGGCACATCCAGGTCGCGCTGAGTAATACGCTGCGCGGTGCCAACCCGTTCTCCGACGGGTGCCGCATCGCCATGGACTACGGGCGCGAGACCATCGTGCGGCCCGACTGGAAGAAGATATTCGACGATGCCGAGCTCGACCGGGTGATCGCCCGGATGCTCCGATTGGAGACCGCGCCCACGCCGTAGGACGCGATCACGTTTACTAGCAGCATGGGGTTCGAGGTGCCGAGAGTTGGGATCCGGGAGGTCGCCGCGGCGGCCGGCGTTTCCATGGGCACGGTGTCGCACTTCCTCAACCACCCCGACCGGGTGTCGGCGGAGAAGGCGAAGCGCATCCAGGAGGCCATCGACCGGCTCGGCTTCGTCCGCAACAACGCCGGCCGCCAGCTGCGGCTCGGCCACAGCACCACGATCGCGTACATCGTGCCGGACGTGAGCAACCCGTTCTTCGCCACCATCGCCGAGGGCGTCGAGCGGCGGGCCGCCCAGGCCGGGCTGTCGGTGTTCGTCGCCAACTCGGGCGGCGACCCGGCCCGCGAAGACTCCTACCTCGACCTCTTCGAGGAGCACGGCGTGCGCGGCATGCTCGTCGCGTCACCGCGCGCCATCGAAGACCGCCTGGCGGCCATCCGCGGGCGCGGCACCCCCTCGGTGCTGGTCGGCCAGCGGGCCAGCGCACCGGCCCAGCCGTCGGTCTCCATCGACGACGTCTCCGGCGGCTACACGGCGGTCCGCCACCTCGTCGACATCGGCTGCCAGCACATCGCCTTCGTCGGCGGCCCGCTCTCCATCCGCCAGGTCGCCGACCGCCTCCAGGGCGCGAGCGACGCGATCCGCGAGTCCGGCTCCGCCACCCTGGAGATCATCGCGAGCGAGCCCCGCGTCATCGCCACCGGCCACAAGGTCGCCGCCGAGCTGATCGGCCGCACCCAGGGCCGCCGCCCCGACGGCATCTTCGCGGTCAACGACCTGCTCGGCATCGGCCTCGTGCAAACCCTCGCCACCGGCGGCGTCGACGTGCCGGAGGAGGTCGCGGTGGTCGGCTACGACGACATCGAGTACGCGGAAAACTCGTTCGTGCCGCTCTCCTCGGTGCGCCCGCCCCACGAAGACTTCGGCGTGGCCGCGATAGACCTGCTGCTCGCGGTGCTCGGCGAGACCCCACCGCCCGAGGAAAACCACCTGGTCTTCACCCCCGACCTGGTAGTCCGCCGCAGCTCGTCCCGCGCCTAGCCCCCCGGGCGGCGCCTAGTGGCGGACGTCGCGGCCCCGAAACTGGGCTACCGCGATGTCCGTCGCGGTCCAGACCGCTGCTCCCGCGGCCTCACCCGTCCGCCGCTGGTCGCGATCACCCTGCGCGCAACCGGCCGGGAGGAAAGGGGGCGTGGTGACGGAGCTCGCGCCAGGCGGTGGCCGACGTTTGTCCACAATGTCTGTTCCCGGATCGGCGATCCGGGAAGGCAACGGGGTTGTCGTCGCCGCGGGTAACCGCCACGAGGGTGCGAGCGGGCGCGAGGTTCGAGATTTAGGAGAGAGTTAGGGCGCTATTTCAACCCTAAGTCTCCTAGATCTCGAAGTCTGGCCCGTTTGGCTGGTTACGCTGCGTCAGGGTGGCGCGGGTGGGGGCCGCGCCGACCCGCTCGGGGCTTGCACCGCGGAGCTGGCAGTGGACGGCCGGGGGGTTCGGCGAGCGCTGCGAGCCGCCGGCCGGGAACGGTGCCCGCGGGAGCATACGGTCCGCAGCTGACGCGGACGTGGGCAAATCTGCCTTGAAACAACGCACGACGAACGGCGACCCTGACCCCGAAAGGTCTCTAGTAGCGGACGTCGCTTTGTAGGAGAGGTGGGTACACGGTGGACGGTTCGCCGTCCACTGTGGTGCCGGCGAACTGGAGCATGGCGCGCAGCGGGCCGTTCAGCGGTGCCGGGTAGTCGAGGTCCGGAGTGGACACCCCGTCGAGGCGAGCCAGGTGTGCCGGGGTGAGGGTCGTGTCGAGGGCGGCCAGGTTGGCCTCCAGGTGCTCGACGCGCCGGGCGCCGACGATCGGGACCACCGTGCCTTCGCGGGCGTGTAGCCAGGCCAGTGCGACCGCGGCCGAGGTGGTCCCCAGGTCGTCGGCGACCGCGGCGACGGTGTCGATGACCTTGTACTCGTCGTCGGTGGGGCCGCCGACGTAGGCCGTACGGGCGGAGTCGGTCACCTGGGCGCCACGGCGGTACTTGCCGGAGAGGAAGCCGTTCTTCAGCGGGCTCCACGGGACCAGCGCCATGCCCTGGTCGCGGGCCAGCGGGGCGATCTCGCCCTCGACGGTGCGGGCCAGCAGCGAGTACTCGACCTGGAGCGCGACCAGCGGGGTCCAACCTTTCAGCTGTGCCATGGTCTGGGCCCGCGCGACGACCCAGGCGGGCGTGTTGGAGAAGCCGAGGTAGCGCACCTTTCCGGCCCGCACCAGGTCGTCGAGGGTGCGCATGGTCTCCTCGACGGGCGTGTTGCGGTCCCAGTTGTGCAGCCAGTAGAGGTCGAGGTAGTCGGTGCGCATGCGGCGCAGGGTCTCGTGGAGCTGGGCGATGATGGCGCCGCGGCCGGCGCCGCCGCCGTTGGGGTCGCCGGGATGCATGTTGCCGAAGAACTTGGACGCCAGCACCACGTGTTCGCGGCGGCCGGGGTGTGCGGCGAAGAAGTCGCCGAGGATCTTCTCGGAGTGGCCGTTGGTGTAGAAGTTGGCGGTGTCGACGAAGTTGCCGCCGCGGTCGAGGTAGCTGGCGAGGATCTTCTCCGACTCCTCGACGCCGCACCCGGCGCCACCGGGGTCCTCGCCGAAGGTCATGGCGCCGAGCGCGAACGGGCTGACCCGCAGCCCCGAGCGGCCGAGGGTGACGTAGCGGTCGAGCGGCATGGCGTGTTCTCCTCGCGTTTCGGATCGGTACTCCCATCGAAACGCCGGGGACGACGCCGGCGTAGACCGATCCGCGCGAGGTCTTGCACGATCCTCCCGAACGCGGGACTAGGCCGGCGGGTTCAGAAGCGGCCTCCGCCGGTGCGGCGGGCGCGGCTGCCGCTGCCGCCGAAGCCGCCGCCGCGAAACCCACCGCCACCCCAGCCGCGTGAACGGCCACCGCCGCCACCGCCGGACAGGATGCCGCCGAGCAGTACGCCCAACAGGACGTCCGTGCCGCCGCCACCGCCACCGAAGCCGGGTGGCGACCACTGGTCCACGTTGGACTGTGCGGAGCGGCCGGCCTCGGCGGCGAGCTGGCTGGCCCGCTGGGCCTCGGGCAGCGCGGCGGCCGGGTCGGACGCGGCCAGCGCCTCGGCGCGGGCGAGGTGTTGTTGCGCCTGGGCCAGCCAGGCGCGCGGCTGGCTGGCGACCGCGCCCCGGCGGGTGGCGATGAAGTCACCGGCGGCGGCCACCTCGGCGCGGGCGGCGAGCAGCGCGTGGTCGAGCATCGCCCGGGCCCGCGCGGCCCGCTCGCCGGCGTCGCGGATCTCGGCGAGCGCGCGGTCGAGCGCGGCGTCGGCTGCTTCCAGCCGGGCGGTCACGGAGAGCGGGTCGATCGTGGGTGCGGCGACCGCCGCTCGCGCCGCCGCGAGGGCCTGCTCGGCGACGGCGACCGCGGCCGCCAGGCCCGCCGTCTCCGGCCGTGACGCGGTGACCTCGGCCGGCAGGCCCGCCGTCTCCGGCCGTGACGCGGTGACCTCGGCCGCCGAACCCGCCGTTGCCTGCCGCGCCGCCCGGGCGGCGGCGAGGTCGGCCTCGACCTCGGCCAGGAGGGCGTCGATGCCGGCTCGCGCGGCGTCGAGGTCGGTGCGGCCGCGTTCGACGGCGTCGAGCAGCGTGCCGGCCTGGTCGAGCGCCTCCTCGGCCGCGCGCACGGCGAGCGCGGCGCGCGGGCGGTCGCCGGCCGCGACGGCCTCGGTGGCCTGCGCGGTCACGGACGCGGCGAACTCCAGCCGCTGCCGCGCCTGGTCGACGTTGCCGGCGATCGCGGTCGCCGCCGGGCCGACATAGCCGGCGCGTACCGCGTCGAGCGCGGCGGACGCCGCCGGGATGCGCGCCTCGAGCGCCGTACGCCGCTCGGTCGCCTCGGCCGCTTCGGCCTCGACCCGGGCCTCCAGGTCACGCAGCGCGTCGAACGCCTCGGACTCCGCGTCCAGCCGGCCGTCCGCCGCAGTGCACCGCCGGATGATCTCCTCGAGCGTGCTTCGCCGGGTCGCCTCGTCCGGGCCGGGCGTCTCGTCGAGCGTCAGCCGCAGCCGGAACGCCTCGGCGACGTCCTGCCGCGCGCTCTCCAGGGCCGCGGTGTACGACGCGGTCGCCTCCGCGCCGTAGCGGCCGGTGGCCAGGGCCAGCTCCTGCTCGCTGGTGCGCAGGTCGTTGTCGAGCTCGACGAGCAGGTCGTTGGCCCTGGTGGTCAGCTCGGCCGTACTCGGCCCGGCCGGTGCCGGCGGGCGTGGCCGGCGGCGCCGCAGCAGCCACAGGACCAGCAGGACACCGGCCACGACGGCGAGCAGGCAGAGCGCGCCGGCGATCCACGTGCCGGCGCCGCCACCGCCGCCGGGGTCGGCCTCGCCCGGCCGGATCCGCGGGCTGGGCACCGCCTGGCCGGCGAGCACGGCCCGGTAGCCGTCGGCGGCCCCGACCGCCGCGCCGGCCCAGTCGTTGGCCGACAGCGCCGGCTCGATCGCCACCGCGGCGACGACGTCGAGCTGGGTGTCGGTCAGCGGGAACTCGGTGTCGAACGCGTACGCGTACGAGCGGTCGCGGGTGGCCACGGCGAGCACCGCGTCGCGCCGGCCGAAGTCGCTGCGGGTGGCGGTCTCGTCGGCCCACTGCTGGGCGGGCGTGCCGTCGAACGAGCGTACGTACACGACGAAGAGCCGCAGCCCGCCGTCGGCCCGCAGCCGGTCGAGCGCGGCCTCCACTTCGGCGCGGCGCCCGTCCAGGGCGCCCACCTCGTCGGTGACCTGGCCGTCCAGGCGCATCGGCCGGTCCGCCCGGGCCGGGGCGGCGAGCGCGAACCCGCCGGTAAGGATGGCCAGGGCCACCGCGACGGCCACGCGGGCCGGGCGCAACATCGACGACACCGGGACAGGCTAGCCCCCGGGCCACGCGTTACGCCCCGCGGTCAGTAACCACCGCCTCCGCCCCCGCCCCCACCGCCGCCCGCGGACAGCGCGACGATGACAATCACTACCACGACCGCCACGATGGCGATCCCCAACCAGAGCTTCGCCCTACCGGACACGCGTCACCTCCCAAACGAGGCGCGATACCCGCCTGCCGGCATAACACACGGGCGGCGTGATCGCCGGGCGGCCCGTCACAGGGCGGCGACGTTGATCTCCGCGACGGTCGTCCAGGCCTGGCCGTCGACCGCGGACAGGGCACGCAGCCGCACATACCGGGCGGGTTTCGCCCGGAAGCAGGCGGCCCGCTCGGCGTTGCCGTTGGGCCAGGTGCCGGCCGCGGCGCGCGGGATCCAGGCGGTGCCGTCCATCGACGTGTACACCTCGTAGCGGGCGATCCGCCCGCGGTTGACGTCCTGCCTGGGCAGCACGTACACGCAGCTGACCGTCCGCGTCGCGCCGAGGTCGAGGTCGATGTTGTGCGGGTGCGGCCGGGTGGCCCCGCTGAACCGCGTGTGCCAGAACGTCGCCTTGTCACCGTCGAGCACGTTTACCGCGCGCCCGTCCGTGCCGGCCGTCTCCTGGCTGTCGAACCCGCGCACGGTGATGGTCGACCGCGGCAGCCGCGCGACCACTCCAACGCCGAGCTCCGCCACCGTGGTCCAGGCGCGGCCCTTGACCTCACCGAGCGCGCGCAACCGCAGGTATCGCGCCGGCTTGGGCGCGAACGCCGCGGCCTGCTCGGCGGCGGAGTTGCCGAACCGTCCACTCGCGACAGGTGTACCCCAGTTGACGCCGTCGGTCGAGGCGTACACCTCGTACGCGGCGATGCGACCGTAGTCGGCGTTCTGCCGCGGCAGGTAGCGGAGGGCGGTCACCGGGTACGTCGCGCCGAGGTCGATGTCGACGTGGTGCGGGTGCGGCGGCGCGGCGCCCTTCCAGCGGGTGTGCCAGTACGTCGCCTTGTTGCCGTCGATCGCGTTGGTGGCGCGACCGTTCTCGCCGACGGTCTCCTGGCTGTCGAACCCGCGCACGCGCAGGTCGGCCCGCGGCACCCTGGTGACCGAGGTGAACGTCGCCGTGTAGGTCGTGGCCGTCTGCGGCGCCTGGACGACGTGGTTTTGCGCGCCGCCGTCGCTCCAGGTGAGGAACGTGTACGAGGCGCCGCCGACCACCTGCGGCGTGACCGCGCTGACCGAGTTGCCCGAGCCCTGGATGACGGTGCGGGTGAACGGCGTCACCTGCGCCGTCGAACCCACCACCACTTGGAGGCCGGGCGGGCTGCTCGTGAACGTCAGGGGCACCGTCCGCGGGTTGAGCCGCATGCGGGTGGTGTGTTCCAGCCCGGACGAGTCGGTCGCGCTGAGCACCAGCTCGAGGTGCGACGGGTACTCGTGGTCCGGCGCCGAGAACGACGCGCTCGCCACGCCGTTCCACTCCTGGTAGGTGTGGACGTGGCAGCTGTCGGCCGCGTAGCAGTGGTGCTGGAGCAGGCGCCAGCGCAGCGCCGAGTCGGGCAGCCGGCCCTGCTGCGGGTCGGTCGCGTGCCCGGTGAACGTGACGAGGTCCCCGACCCGCCAGGTAAGCGCGGCGGTCGGGCTGTCGATGACGGCGACCGGCGCGCCGTTGCCGGACTGGATCGTGACGACGCCCGTGCCGCTCGCGCCGAGCGTGTCGTAGACGGTCAGCCGTGCCGTGTACGGGCCGCCGGCCGGGTAGGTGAAGGTCGCCCGCGCGGTGGTGGCGTCGACGGTGCCGTCGTCGGTGAAGTCCCACTCGTACCGCAGCCGCCCCTGGTCCGCCGGGTCCACATCGGACGACGTGGAGCCGTCGAACGTGACCGCGAGCGGTGCCGGACCGGACGTCGGTGTCGCGACCGGGGTGGCTATGGGCGGCTGGTTGCCGGCGAAGTGGCGGATCCGGCGGACCGTGCCGCCCATGATGTCCACGTAGTACAGCTCGCCGCCGGGACCGACGGCGAGGTCGACCGGTGTCGACACCCCGGAGGCGAACGTGAGCCGGCTGGCCGGGTCGGGCAGGCCGCCCGAGGAGGCCGTCGGGAGCATCGCCCAGATGCAGTTGCGGGTGTAGTCGGCGAAGAAGAGCGCGCCGCGGTACTGCGCCGGGTACGGCCCGTCGTTGGGGTAGAACTGGACCCCGGAGAGGGCCGAGCCGCCGCTGGGACAGGCGTCGTCGGGCACCACCGTGCCCGCGTGGCCGTACGCGTAGTAGGGCGCGGCCGCGCCACCGGCCGTGTAGAGGCTCTCGCAGAGCGGGAGGTTCGCCGCGTCGTACCCGGACTGGCGGCCGGCGCCCTCGAAGCAGGGCCAGCCGAAGTTGGTCACGCCGGCGAGCGGGTCGGCGATCCGGTTGAGCTCGTCCCAGTCGTTCCAGCCGACGTCGCCGACCCACACCTCGTTGGTGCCGGGGCGCATCGTGAACCGGTACGGGTTGCGCATGCCGTGCGCCACGATCCGGCGCGCGTTGGCGTCGCCGCTCGCGGCGAGCGGGTTGCCCGGCGCGGCCAGCCCGGTCTCCGGATCGACGCGCAGGATCGCGCCGCTGAACCCGGCCGGGTCGCCGGTGCTACGCACGTCCTGTGCGCGCAGCGCGCCGCCCTCGTTGGCCGGGTCGCCGCACGGGTTGGTCGGCGTGCCCAGATGCCCGTAGTCGACGTAGTTGTAGCTGGACCCTTCGCCGCCCGAGACGTAGAGCATGCCGTCCGCGCCGAAGTCGAGGTCGCCGACCGAGTGGCTGGGAAACTGCTGGCACCAGCCGCTGACCAGGACCTGCTCGGCGCCGGTCATCACGTTGCCGGCCGCCTGGAGCCGGGAGACCCGCGCGCTGACCACGCACCGGCCGCTGTTGGCACCGCCGACGTCGCCGCAGTTGTCGTGCCACACCGGGGCGGTCTGGCCGGGCGGGGCGTCGTAGGCGTAGAGCACGTAGACCCACGGCTCGGTGGGGAAACCCGGGTGCAGCGCCAGGCCCAGCAGCCCGCGGTCGTTCTGGTTGTGGACGTTGGCGGAGAGGTCGGCGAACGTCGTGGGCGTCGGGTCGGCGAGGCCGTCGTAGACCAGGATCCGGCCGCGCTTTTCAGCCACGAAGACCCGCCCGTCGGGCGCGAACTCCATATTCATCGGCAGGTTGAGTCCGGAGTAGACGGTCTGCTCCTGGAACCCGGACGGCAGCACCACGGCGGCGGCGACCACGTCGGAGGCGCGCTCGACGATCGCGAACGCGCCGGCCGCGAGCACGGCGGCGAGGAGCCCGGACAGGACCCGGCGGTGCGGCGACATGCCCCTCCCCTACGCGTATGGACCGGGAGAATACCCATCGATGCCCGCGCCTCGGCTCGCCTGTTCGCACGATGTCGGCAGACGCCCGTACCAACCTCGTTCGACCTTGTTCGCGGTTGTTCGACCAGGTAGCCAACACATCGGTGGATCGACGCATACTGTCCCGATGCGGGCTACTCGACTTTTCCGGCGGGTCACCGCCACCACCATGATCGCGTCCATGGCCGCGCTCACGGTCGGCGCCGCCCCGGCCGGCGCCGGCGGGCGACCCGTCCCCTGGCCGCAGAAGCGGTTTCTGCACATCGCGCACCAGGGCGGCGAGAGCGAGGCGCCGTCGAACACGATGTACGCGTTCAAGCGGGCGGTGCGCGTCGGCGCCGACGTACTGGAGCTGGACGTCCACTCGACGGCCGACGACGTGCTGGTCGCCAGCCACGACGCGGCCGTCGACCGCACCACGGACGGCAGCGGCCTGATCCGCGAGAAGACATACCGCGAACTACGCAAACTGGACGCGGCGTACCACTTCGTGCCGGGCCGGAACGCGGTGCCGGGCCTGCCACCGGAGTCGTACCCGCTGCGCGGGGTCCGGACCCACGACAAGCGACCGCCGCGCGGCTACCACGCCGGCGACTTCGCGATCCCGACGCTGCGCGAGATCCTCCGCACCTTCCGGCACGTGCCGCTCAGCATCGAGATCAAGGGCACCAGCGACGCCGACACCGAGTCGTTCCTGCACAACGCGCGGCTGCTCGCCGACCTCCTCGCCAGGACCGGCCGCACCCGCGGCGTCATCGTGACCTCGTTCAACGACGCCGCGGTGGCCGAGTTCCACCGGCTCGCGCCGGCGGTCGCGCTGGCGCCGGGGCTCCAGGGGCTGACCAACTACTTCTTCGCCGGGGTACGGCCGATCGAGGGCACGGTCGCCCTCCAGGTGCCGGTCACCTACCAGGGCGTCCCGATCGCCACGCCGGCCTTCATCGCCCGCGCCCACGCCGACGGGTACGCGGTGCACGTGTGGTTCAGCGGCACCGCGCCCGAGGACGAGCCCACGTACAACGCGCTGATCGACGCCTGCGCGGACGGCCTGATGTCGTCGTGGCCGACGCGGATGGAGCGCCTGCTGGACGAGCGCGGCATCGCCCGCCCCGGCACCCCGGGCACCGACCCCTGCGCGGGCTGACCCCGCCGGCCTTGCCCGCCGTCAGCTGACCTGGCGACGGGCCCGGCCGTGGGCGTCGTGCGGCAGGTCGGCGTAGTGCCACTGGTGGTCGCGGGCGTGCTTGCAGGCGGTCTCCAGGTCACCGTCCGCTATGGACCTGAGCAGCTCGGCGTGGTCGCGGGCGATGTCCTTCAGCTTTACCTCGGCGGCCACCATCGTCACCGAGGTGCGGGCCTCGATCTGGAGCGCCTCCCAGGAGAGCTTGAGCAGCTCGTTGCGGGCCGCGTCGACGATGTGCCGGTGAAACGCGACGCTGGCCCGGGCGGCGGCCGCCGCGTCGTCGGCACGCGCCGCCGCGCGCATGGCCTTCACCTCGGCCCGCAGGGCTTCCAGGGGCACGGTGCCGGCCAGCATCGCCAGCCGGGTGGCGGTCTCCTCCAGGGCGGCGCGGACGACGTAGCTCTCCCGGAGCGTCTGCTGCACGAAGTGGCGGACGAACGTGCCGCGCCGCGGCCGGGTCTCCACCATGCGCATGGCTTCCAGGTCGCGCAGCGCCTCGCGGACCGGGGCCTGGCTCGTGCCGTACATCGCGGCCAGCTTGGTCTCGACGAGCCGCTCGCCGGGCTGGATCTCGCCCGAAACGATGCGGACCACGAGTGACTCGCGGATCTGCTGTGCCAGCGTCATCCGCGTGACAAGCGGGGTGACGGCGGGCTCGTCGGGCGTCATGGCGCCATCGTAACCACGTGCTGACCTTGACGTGGCGAGGCGCGCGGTCTTAACGTCGCTGTAACCGATTATCGATAGTCGGTGAAGGAGGACGGTCGATGATCTCGGCAGTGCGTACTCCGGACTCCGTCGCGGCCGCCGTGGGCCACGCCGCCGCCGGCGGCTGGCTGATGGCCGGCGGCACGGTCGTGATGCCCCAGGTCAACAACGGCGCGGTCGGCTTCCCCGAGCTGGTCAGCCTGCGCCGCGCCGGCATCGGCGGGATCGAGCTCGACGGCCCGATCGCCCGCGTCGGCGCGACCACCACGCTCGCCGAGGTCGAGGAAAGCCAAGAGCTGTCGTTCCTGCGCGGCGCGGTGCGCACGGTCGCCTCGCCGACGGTCCGCAACCTGGCCACGGTCGGTGGAAACCTCTTCGTGGCGCAGCCCTACGGCGACCTCGCCGTGTGCCTGCTCGCGCTGGACGCCAGCGCCGACATCACCGGCCCGGGTGGGCACCGGGAGGTGCCGGTCGGCGCGGTGCTCGCCGGCGGGGTCGCGTCCGGCGAGGTGGTGACGGCCGTGCGGCTGGCCGTGCCCGCGCCGGGCACGTGGTTCTACCACAAGGCGATGCGCCGCAAGCTCAACTCGGCCGCCATCGTCGCGGTCGCCGCGGTGGTGGAGACGGCAGCCGGGGTCGTGACGTCCGCGCGGATCGCGCTCGGCGGCGTGGCTCCCACGCCGGTCCGCGCGGTCTCCGCCGAGACCGTCCTCATCGGACGTCCACTGGAGAGCGGCGTGCTGGAGGAGGCCGGGCGGGCGGCCCGCGCCGACATCGCCCCGTTCGACGACGCGTACGCCAGCGCCTGGTACCGCTCGCGCGTCCTCCCCGTTCATCTCCGCAGAGCGTTCCTCGGTTAGAGAGGTCGACGGCATGGCGTCATCGGTGGTCAATCTCCGCGTCAACGAACGGTCGCGGGAGTTCCTCGCGTCACCGGGTACCTCGCTGCTGTCCAGCCTCCGCGACACGCTGGGCCTGACGGCCGCCAAGCGCGGCTGCGCACAGGGCGGCTGCGGCACCTGCACCGTGCTGCTCGACGGCCGGCCGGTGATGGCCTGCCTCGTCGCGGTGGAGACCGTCGACGGCGCCTCGGTGCACACGCTCGAAGGCGTGGCCCGCGACGGCGAGCTCGACGAGGTGCAGAGCGCCTTCCTGGAGGGGTTCGCCACCCAGTGCGGCTTCTGCACCCCAGGTATGATCATGGCGGCCGAGGCGCTGCTCGACCGCAACCCCGACCCGACGCGTGCCGACGTGGTGGAGGCGATCAGCGGCAACGTGTGCCGCTGCACGGGATACGGCCCGATCGTCGACGCGATCCTCGACGCGGCGGCGCGGCGGCGGTCATGAAGACCAATCCCATCGACCGCGCGTACTTCCCGGACGAGCCGGCCGGAGACTTCACGGTGATCGGCTCGGTGGTGCAGCGGTCGGACGCGCTCGGCCACGTCACCGGCCGCACCGCGTTCTTCGAGGACCTCACGCCGCCGGACCTGCTGCACCTGAAGACGCACCGCTCGGCGCGGCACCACGCCCGGCTGACCACAGTGGACGTGTCCGCGGCGCTCGCGGTGCCGGGCGTGGTACGGGTGCTGACCCACGCCGACATCCCCAACAACGTCTTCACCCCGCTCAAGCTGATCGGCGTACAGCCTGACGACGAGCCGGTGCTGGCGGAGGGGAAGGTGCGCTACCTCGGCGAGCCGATCTGCGCGGTCGTCGCCGAGACCGAGGCCGCCGCGCACGAGGGCGCCGCCCGGGTGCGGGTCGAGTACGAGGACCTGCCGGCCGTCTTCGACGTGGAGGAGGCACTCGCCGAAGGCGCGCCGATCGTCAACGAGTACCACGGCAACAACTACTTCACGTACGAGGGGCACCACTGCCGGCGGATCCGGTTCGGCGACGTCGAGGAGGCGTTCGCGGCGGCCGACCACGTCTTCGAGTGGCGCTACCAGTCGGCGCCGATCGAGCACGCGCCCACCGAGACCACGGGCTGCGTCGTGGTGCCGCAGCCCGACGGCCGGCTGCGCATCCACTCCGACACGCAGGCCTGCTTCTTCACGCTCGACAACACCGCGCTGATCCTCGGCACCCCGTTCAACAAGCTGCGCATCGTCGGCGGCACGGTCGGCGGCGGCTTCGGCGGCAAGGTGGACATCGCGGTCGAGCCGGTCGCCTGCGTCGCCGCGATGCTGACCGGGCGGCCGGTCAAGTACGTGTACAGCCGGTACGAGGAGATGCAGGTCTCCTCGCCCCGGGCGGCCGAGCGCATCTACATCAAGGACGCGGTGCTGGCCGACGGCCGCATCACCGGCCGGAAGGTCACGCTGTACGTCGACGCCGGCGCCTACTCCCGGCACAGCCCGTACGGCACCACGAAGGCGGCGGCACACATGCCGGGGCCGTACAGCATCCCGAACGTGTGGGTCGACTGCCACTGCGTCTACACCAACCGCACCCCGTCCAGCGCGATGCGCGGCTTCGGCGTCACGATCGGCGACTTCGCGCTGGAGTCGCAGATGGACCGCATCGCCCGCGCGCTCTCGATGGACCCGTTGCGGCTGCGGCTCATCAACGCCTACCGCGACGGCGACATGAAGGCACACCGCAAGGTCGCCGAGGGCACCGCGCTGGTCGAGGTCATCCAGAAGGCCGCGGAGATGGTGGGGCACGAGCTTCCCGACGAGTACCGCCGGATGTCCTCTCTGGACCGGAAGGGGCGTTGACGCATGGCCAGGCTGCGCGGGCGCGGATACGCCTCGGTCAACTACCCCACCGGCATGAACCTCGGCGGCGACCCGTCGCAGGCGCTCGTCCACGCCACCACCACGGGCACGTTCGTGGTGTCACTGTCCTCCGTGGACCTCGGGCAGGGCCTGAAGACGGTGGTCGCGCAGTGTGCCGCGGAGACGCTCGGCCTGCCGATCGAAAACGTCCTCGTCGACACCGCGGACACCGACACCGGGCCGCACTGCATGGGCACGTTCGCCAGCCGCGGCACCCACCGGGTCGGCAACGCGGTCATCATGGCCGCCGCCGAGGCACGTGAGGTGATGCTGGCGGTCGCCGCGGAGGAGCTGGAGGTCGACGCCGGCGACCTGGAGACCGACGGCACCGGCTACATCCAGGTCCGGGGCGCCGAGGAGAAGCGGATCCACATCACCGACCTGGCGCTGGCCGCGCACTTCACCCACGGGCGCACCATCTCGGGCCGGGGCATCTTCCTCAAGGAGAAGAACGACCCGGTGCCGGAGACCGGCGAGATGGACCCCGACTCGTGCCAGGCACACGCCTGCACGGTGGCGGTGGTCGAAGTCGACGACGAGACAGGTGTCGTCGAGGTGCTGGAGATGCACAACGTCTACGAGATCGGGCGGGCGCTCAACCCTGCGCTGGTGGCCCAGCAGGTCGAGGGCGGCGCGTGGATGGGCATGTCGCACGCGCTCTTCGAGGCGACCGAGCCCTACTACCCCGCCCGCGACCACGGGCCCGGCGACTTCAACGAGTACCTGATGCCCGGTGCGGCGGACATCCCCGCGTACCACAACGCGATCCTCGAACGGCCGGCGAGCAATGGGCCGTTCGGCGCCAAGGGGATCGGCGAGATGACCGCGAACGCGCCGATCCCGGCGATCGCCAACGCCATCTTCGACGCCTGCGGCGTGCGGCTGGACACCATGCCCTTCACGCCGGAACGGGTACTGCGCGGGCTCGACGAGCTGCGCGGCGGAAACTACTAACAGGAGGATTCGCAATGCTCAAGGTCGTCTCGCTACTCAAGCGCGCGGATGGCTTGTCCAAAGAGGAGTTCGCGAAGTGGGTCGTCGAGGATCACCTTGAGTTCGCGAAGAAGCTGCCCGGCCTGCGCCGCTACACGGTGAACGTGGCGGTGCCCGAGGACGCCCCCTACGACGCGGTCAACGAGCTGTACTTCGACGACGAGGAGGCGCGGGTGGCCGCGTTCGCCTCGGAGCACGGCAAGGCCGCGGCGGCCGACGCGGGCGCGCACACGTCCAGCCGGGTACACGTGCTGACGACGCCGCACGAGCTGTTCTGATGGTCCTCGGCGAAGAGCGGCTCGCGGCGGCGCTGGCGCGGGAGGGCTACTTCGCCGACGAGGGCCTCCGCACGGCCATACACCTGGCTCTGCTCCTCGGGCGGCCGCTGCTGCTCGAGGGCGAGCCGGGCGTGGGCAAGACCGAGGTCGCCGCGGTGCTGTCCCGCGTGCTCGGCCGCGAGCTGATCCGCCTACAGTGCTTCGAGGGGCTCGACTCCGGTCAGGCCCTCTACGAGTGGGACTATCCCAAGCAGCTGCTGCGGGTGCGCACCGCCGAGTCGCGCGGGCAGGAGATCGGCGACCTGTACGCCGAGGAGTTCCTGCTCCAGCGCCCGCTGCTGCGCGCGGTACGCTCCGCGCGCGGCGCGGTGCTGCTCGTCGACGAGATCGACCGGGCCGACAGCGAGTTCGAGGCGTTTCTGCTGGAGTTCCTGAGCGACTTCCAGATCACGATCCCGGAGCTGGCCACGCTGCGCGCCACGCACGTCCCGGTCGTCGTGCTCACCTCCAACCGCACCCGCGAGCTGCATGACGCGCTGCGCCGCCGCTGCCTGTACCACTGGATCGACTTTCCGGACGCGGAGCGCGAGCGGGCGATCCTGCACGCGCACGTGCCGGGCCTGACCGAGGAGGCCGCGACCGCGCTCGTCGAGGCGGTGCGGCGGATCCGGGCGCTGCCGCTGCTGAAGCGGCCGGGCATCGCCGAGTCGGTCGACTGGGCACGCGGCGCCGCCGCCCTCGCCGGCGGCGCCGGTGGCTGGCCGCGCGCGCTGCGGCGGGCGCTGGGCCTGCTCATCAAGGACGAGGAGGACACCCGCGTCCTGGAACGCCACGCGGAGGAGGTGTTCGACCATCGGTGACGACCCTCGCCGGCTCGCGGCGGACCACCTGTGGGGCTTCCTCGACGCGCTGCGCCGCGCGGGCGTGGGCGCCGCACCGGCGAAGCAGGCGGACTTCCTGCGCGCGATCGCCGAGGCCACACCACGCGACGTCGAGGCCCTCTACTGGTACGCCCGGGTCACGCTGCTCACCGACATCACCGGCCTGGCCGCGTTCGACGCCGTCTTCGACGCCTGGTTCGTGCGGGGCGCCGCGGAGGCGGCGGTCGTCCCGCCACCGGACGATGTGGACGGTGCGGTCGTGGGGTCGTCGGGCGCCCTGTCCACCGCGGAGGCGCGGCCCGGCGGCGGGACGGAGGCGAGCGCGGTCTCCACCACCGGCGGCCGCACCTTCGGCCCTTCGGACGCCCGCCAGCGCGACATGATGCGCCTGCTGCGCGACGCCTGGCCGGCCAACCTCCCGGTGATCCCCTCGCGGCGCCGGCGGCCGGCCCGCACGGGACGCACGCTGGACATGCGGCGCGTCTGGCGGCAGGCCCGGCGCGACGGCGGCGAGCTCGCCCAGCTGCGCTGGACCACCCGGCCGCCGCGGACCCGCCGGCTGCTAATCCTGCTCGACGTGTCCGGCTCGCTCAAGCAGCACACACCCGACCTGCTGCGGCTCGCGTACACCGCGCCGGCACGCACCGAGGTCTTCACGTTCGGCACCCGCCTCACCCGCGTCACGAGCGCGCTCGCCCGCGCCGGCGTGGACCCGGCGCTGGCGGCCGTCTCCCGCGCGGTCACCGACGCCGACGGCGGCACCGCGATCGGCGAGGCGCTGGGCCGGTTTCTGGCCAACCCGCGCTTCCTCGCCCTCGCCCGCGGCGCCCTGGTCGTCGTCATCTCCGACGGCCTGGAACGCGGCGACCCGACCGCCATGGTCCGCGCCACCGGACGCCTCTCCCGCCTCGGACACCGGCTGGTGTGGTGGTCGCCGCTCGCCTGCTCCCCCACCTACCGCCCGGTGACCCGGGGCATGGCCGGCGTGCTGCGCCACCTCGACCACCTCGGCGGCGTACGCGACCTCGCGACCGGACTGTCCGAAGTGGAACGCATCCCCGCCGTCACCGCCGGTCCACGCCGCGCCGCCTATCTCTCCTGGGAGTCCCCGCATGACTGACCTCGTGGACGCGCACCACCACATCTGGCGGCGACGGGACCTGCCGTGGCTGAGCGGCGAGATGGTGCCGCGCATCTTCGGGCCGTACGAGCCGATCCGGCGCGACTACCTGGCGCCCGAGTACATCGCCGAGGCCACCGCGTGCGGCATCACGTCCTCCGTGTACATCCAGACGAACTGGCCCCTCGAACGGTCGGTGGACGAGATCCGGTGGCTCCGGGAGGTACACGCGGAAAGCGGATGGCCCATGGCCGTGGTCGGCTCCGCGGACCTGTTCGCCGAGGGTGCCGCCGATGTCATGCGCCGCCAGGCGGCCGTCACGCCACTCGTCCGCGGCGTGCGGCTCCAGCTGCACTGGCACGAACGCCCGGAGTTCCGCTTCGCGTCCGCGCCGGACCGGATGAACGACCCCACCTTCCGCCGCAACATCGCCGCCCTCGCCGACCTCGGCTGGCTCTTCGAGCTACAGGTCTTCGCCGGCCAGATGGACGACGCGGCCGCTTTCGTGGCGGCCTTCCCGGAGACCACCTTCGTCCTGGTACACGCCGGCATGCTGGACGGCCGCGCACCGTCCACCGTGGACGAGTGGATCCGCGGCCTGCGCCGGCTGGCCGAGCAGCCCAACGTGGTGGTCAAGCTGACCGGACAGGGCACCTTCGTACACCGGGTGGACCAGCCGCTGATCGACCTTGTGACGGCGACCTGCCTGGAGCTGTTCGGCTCCGCGCGGTGCATGTGGGGCAGCAACTTCCCGGTCGAGAAGATCTGGACCGAGCTGCCCCCGCTCGTCTCGGCCTGGAAGCGCGCCCTGCGACCGTACACATCGGACGCCCAGGAGGACGTCTTCAGCCGCACCGCACGGCGGGTCTACGGCCTGGGCACGGCCAGCTGATAGGTTGTCACAGGATGTGGCCGGTGAAGGGGACGACGGTGGGAGACGTGGCGCTGCGCCCGATTGTCGATGCCGACATGGACGCGCTCTTCGCGCAGATGCGCGACCCCGAGTCGGTCCACATGGCCGCGTTCACGGCGCGGGATCCGGCCGACCGCGCGGCGTTCGACGCCCACATGGCCCGGCTGCGCGCGTCCCCCGACGTGACCCAGCGGGCGATCACCAGCGACGGGCGGCTGGTCGGCAGCATCGGCAGCTGGGTCATGGAAGGCGACACCGAGGTCACGTACTGGATCGACCGCGCCTTCTGGGGTCAGGGCGTGGCCAGCCGGGCGCTGGCACTGTTCCTCGAGGGCATCGAGACGCGTCCGGTGTACGCCCGCGCGGCGAGCGACAACGCGGGGTCGCTCCGCGTCCTCCAGAAGGCCGGCTTCACCGTCATCGGCACCGAGACCGCCTACGCACCCGCCCGCCGCGCCGAAATCGAGGAAACCATCCTCCGCCTCGGGTAGCCAGCGCCCGATGGAGAGGCTTGGGGTTGGCCGGCCGACCGGCGGATCGCCGGCCCGCCTTCTCACTGGTTGGGGATGTGGCTCAGCATGTGGGCGGCGTGGTGATCGTTAGCCCGGAACCCGTGTGACACGCGGGCACGAACGCGGGTTTTGGGCTAACGATCATGAGCGTCGCGGTAGCTCAAATCTCCGTCCTAACAGGAATGGGCAGGCCGAGGCACCTCGACAGGAGGGCGGGATACTCTGCTGCGGTGTTTCGAACCGCGTGACCGGAGGAGTCGATGCTCGGATGACGGCAGGACGGCCGATGCCTACACAGGATGACGTGCTCGGATATTTCGACACGCTGTCGAACTGGGGACGGTGGGGGGACGACGACCAGCGCGGGACTCTCAACCACATCACCGACGGCGTCCGGGTGGCGGCGGCGCGGGCTGTGCGTCACGGCCGTAGTGTGTCGTGCGCTTGGGAGGTTGCCGTGCCGGCGGAGATGGAGCGGTCGACGACTTCGTGCCCGTGCGCCGCCGACATGCCGGGTGGCGAAAACATGCCGCCCGCTTTCCACGCCGACCGGCGCTGGGGCTTTTCGTCCGAGCGGCTCGGCATCATGTTCCACGGCAACACCATCACCCACCTCGACTCGCCGTGCCACATCTACTGGGACGGCACGATGTACAACGGGCGGCCGCACTCGTTGGTCGACGCCGCGACCGGATCGGGGTGGGCGGCGGTCACGGCGGCGGCGGATGGGATCGTCACGCGTGGTGTCCTGCTGGACATCGCGCGGGTCCGTGACGTGCCGTGGTTGGAGCCGGGTGAGGCCGTGTTCCCCGACGACCTGGAGGAGGCCGAGCGGCGCCAGGGTGTGCGGGTGCGGGCCGGCGACGCGGTGCTGCTGCGCACCGGCTACGGCCGCGCCCGGCACGAAAGCGGTCCGGCCGGCGGTGTCGTCCAGGCCGGCTGGCACGCGTCCTGCCTGCCGTGGCTACATGACCGGCAGGTGGCGCTGATCGGCGCCGACACCCCACAGGACGTTCAGCCGTCGGGGTACGACGACGTCTTGATGCCGGTGCACGCCGTGAGCCTGGTCGCGATGGGTTTGTGGCTGCTGGACAACTGCGACCTGGAGGTGTGCGCGGAGACGGCCGCCGAGTTGGGCCAGTGGGACTTCCACCTCGCGGTGGCGCCGGTCCGCTTCGCGGGTACGTCCGGCAGCCCGGTCAACCCGATCGCCACGTTCTGACCCGGGGGTGGGGTTGCGGCTTCACGCAGTGAAAGCGGACTGAAAGCGACGTGCGCCATCCTCGATGGAATGGATATCCCTCGCATCGCATCCGCGTGTCTCGCGGCGACGGCCGCGCTGGTGCTGCTCGGACCGGCCGTGGCGAACGCGGCCGGCGGCGCTACCGGGGCCGATCCGCCGCCGGGTGGCCTGCCGGGTCTGCCGGTCCCCGCGCTGGCCTGGACCGACTGCGGCGACGGCGTGTACCAGTGCACGCCCGCGGAGGTGCCGCTGGACTACCGCCAGCCGTCGGGGAAGAAGGTCACGCTCCAGCTGCGGCGGTGGCCGGCCGCCAACCCGGCGACGCGGATCGGCACGCTGTTCATCCACGCGGGTGGGCCGGGCAGTTCCGGGTGGGGCTGGGTGTCGTCGTTCGCGTCGTCGTCGCCGCAGGAGATCCGCGACCGGTTCGACATCGTGGGGTACGACCCGCGGGGTGTGCAGCGCAGCCAGGCGGTGAGCTGCCTGGACACCGCGTCCTACAAGGCGCAGTGGGCGCAGGTGTCCACGCGCGTGCTGCCGGGGTCGTTCGACACGGCCGTCAAGCTCGCGGCCGAGTGGGATGCCGCGTGCCAGAAGTACTCCGGTGACCTGCTGCCCTTCCTCGGGTCGGAAAACCAGGCGCGCGACCTCGACCTGCTGCGCGCGGCCGTCGGCGACCCGAAGTTGACGCTGCACGCCGAGTCGTATGCGACCTACGTCGGCACGGTTTACGCCAACCTCTTCCCGACCCGCGTCCGGGCGATGAACCTGGACGCCGGCTACGACCCGTACAAGTACCGCGACGACCCCTACGCCTACGACTACGGGCAGTACATCGCGACCGAGCGGGCGATGTACCGGTTCCTCGACTGGTGTGCGAACAAGTGGCCGGACTGCGCGTTCGGCTCGGCCGGCTCCACACCGGCCAGCCTGGCGCTGAAGATCCGGGCCATCCTCGACGACCTGGACGCCAACCCGATCCTCGACGCCAACGGCGCGGTCGCCGTCAACGGCGCCACGATGCTGTCGGATCTCACGTTCCGGCTGAACGGCGGCACCCGCCGCTGGGTGGCGCTCGGCGCGGACCTGAAGGCGGCGGAGTCGCGGACCGGGCCGCTGATGTACGTGATCGGCGACTCCGACACGACCTTCAACGCGGCGAACGTCTCCGTGGAGTGCGCGGACCGCGTGTACCCGAGAGATCTGAACGAGCTGCGGGCGCGGCTGGCCAAGGCCGCGAACGACGCGCCGCTCACCGCGCCCGGCATGGCGTACGGCCCGCCGGCCTACGACCAGACGCACGCCCCGGCCTGCGTGCAGTGGCCCGCCAAGCGGCACAGCCGTTACGGCGGCTCGTTCGAGGCGAAGGGCTCGGCGCCGATCCTGGTCTTCGGCAACACCGGCGACCCGGACACGCCCTACGCCGACGCGGTGGCGCTCGCCGGCATCCTGGAGAACGGCCACCTGGTGACCTGGGTGGGCGAGGGGCACACCGCGCGCCGCAAGAGCGCCTGCACCGAGGCGCACATGTACGAGAACCTGTTGCGGCTGGTCATCCCGCCGGCCGGGACGACGTGCACGGACCCGCCGATCCCGTTGTAGGCGGCGGCAAGGACGACCCCGGCCCGCCTCACCCGTACCGCACGGTGTCGAGGCGGGTCGCGGTGTGCCCGCGCGGTCAGCAGCGGCCCGCCGCCGTCGCCGGGCCGTCGCGCTCGAGCTGGGCGAGCTCTTCCTACGGCGTGGTGAGCACCCACCGCGCGGCGTCGGCGATGACGTAACCGTCGGTGGCCTCGGTGCGGATGAGCAGGCTGCCCGCGGTGCCCGCGGCGAAGGTGTACGACCCCATCGAGACCCACTGGCCGCCGTCGACCCGCTGGTCGACCACCCGGTTGGCGATCCCGCCGCCGTGGACGATGTCGACCGGCACGTTGCTCGCGCGGTTGGGGTCGGCCGTCCACCGTAGATAGACCTGGTACGTGCCGGCCGACGGCAGGGACGGCCGGAAGCGCAGGCGGTTGACACCCTTGGCGGTGTTGCCGTCGTGCTCGTAGTCCGACCCGTAGTAGCCGCCGATCGACGTGCTCGTCACCCACGTGCCGGCCCGGGTCACGCCCACGTCCTTGCTGTCCACGACGAACTCGCCCGGCCCGGGTGGCGGCGGCCACTGGAGCAACTGCCCGTCGGCGAGGAGGCGGGCGCGCAACGTGGGGTACGGCACGCGCTGCACCGCCGAGCCGGCCGCCAACGCCAGCACCGCCGCGGTCGCCGCCGACTGCCCGAGGATCATGAAGACCGGCTCCATGCGGATCGAGCCGTACGCGATGTGGCTCGCCGACAGGCACACCGGCACGAGCAGGTTGGCGCACTGCGCCTCGGCCGGCACGATCGAGCGGTAGCTGATCCCGTAGGGCGCGGGGACGCCCACCTGCACGTCGCCCTCGTTCTTCACCTGGCCCGAGACCACCACACGCTGGCAGTTGTGCGAGTCCATGGTGTAGCTCGCGAGCCCCACCGGGTCGGCGGCGACGGCCTGCCCCCGGCAGTCGCGCTCGGTCATCACGTACACCGAGAGCATGCGGCGGGCCTCGCGGACGTACAGCTGCGGCGGCCACCCACCGGTCGAGGTGAACTCGTCCGGCGCCAATCCCCAGGACGCCGTCGAGGCGCGGATGGCGGCGGGCACGCGCGGGTCGTTGGCCAGAAACCACATCAACCCTTGCTGGTACGTCGTGTGGTCCGCCGCGATGCTGTCCCGTACCGCGTAGGAGGCCGTGGGATAGGCGTAGTTGGCGCCGATGAAGTCGGTCGAGAACGCGCCGTTGTTGTTGGAGTCGGTCTTGCCGCCGCCGACGCCGTGCGTGGTGAAGAACGGCCCGGTCGCACCCGCCCGGATGTGGCGCGCCAGCAGCTCGTACCGGACCGGGTCGTAGCCGGCCGGGCGCGGGAACGGGATGCGACCGGCCGCCTGCGTCAGGCACATCCGGTAGTTGTAGGCCTGTACCAGGTCGTCGCCCGATCCAGCCGGCGCGAGCGGCGCCGCGGAGATGCCCGGGAGCAGGCCGCTGGCCGGGTCGCCCTCGACCACGTACGGCGAGACGGGAAGCGTGAACTGGTGCCCGCCACGCAACTGGACACCGTTGATGGTCTCGCCGTACGTGGCGTTGCCCTCCCGCCCCACCGTCCAGGCGACGCCGGCCCGGTGCATGAGGTCGCCCTCGTACGACGCGTCCACCCACATCGCGCCGCGGAACGCCTGCCCGTTCTCGGCGGCGACCTCGACGACGCGGTTGCCGGACTTCGACACGGAGGCCAGCCGCATCCCGAGGTAGACCGGCACACCCGCCTCGGCGAGCAGGTCGTCGAAGACCGCGCGGGCCACGTGCGGCTCGAAGGTCATCCGGACCGGCGAGGTCGGCGTGACGGCGGTGCCGTTGTACTTCGCGTAGATCCGCCGGTAGAACTCGCCGGCGATGCCCTTGATGGACGCCGCGACGCCGCTGTCGGTCTGGCCGAGGCCGCCGGTGCTCAGCCCGCCGATGTGGTGGGACGCCTCCAGCACGACGGCGGTGCGACCCATCCGCCGGGCCTGGACGGCCGCGACGAGCCCACCCGAGGTGGCGCCGTAGATGACCAGGTCGGCGGTGACGAGCGGAGCGGCCAGAGCGGCCGGCGCGAAGCCGGTCACACCCGCGGTGGTGACGACGAGGGCACCACCGACACGCAGCACGGTGCGGCGGGACACGGAAGACGGCATGCGACTCTCCTCGCGCAGCGGGAATGGACCCGGGAGCGCGCCGCCGCCACCCATCGATGATGTTAATCGGGGTCGGGCCGCCGGCGCACCCGCTAGTTCGCCGGGCCGATGACCTTTCCGGCCGCGTCGTAGATGGTCACGAGCGGGTGTTTGACGCCGCGCGGGTTGACCGGCTGGTCGGCCGGGACGCCGGTGATCCAGTAGACGACCAGCTGCGGGTAGGCGCTCCACCGCCGGAGCTCGACGGTCAGCGGTCGGCCGTCGTACGTCGCGGTGATCCGGTCGGCCGGCCCGACGAACGTGTCGATGATGGTGGTGGTGCTGCCCGGCCCGCTGAAGTCCGGCCCGTCGAACTCGGCGGTGACGCCCTCGAAGTCGTCGGCGGTGGGAGGCAGGGAGAAGGCGAACGAGCAGTGCAGGTCCGCGAACCTGCCGGTGGCCGAGTCACCGAGGCCGATCGCGAACCCCGCGGTGTCGGTGTCGGCCTTGTCGTTCTCGACGAACCGCACCACGACCTCCTCGCCCTTGGAGTTCATGGCCCCGGTCCAGATGGTGTCCCCGATCGGTCGGGCGGCCTTCGCGTCGTCGGGGCAGTGCTCCCGGTACGGCTCCAGCCTCCCGGGCGGGCCGGTCATCGGCGACGTGGTCCACCAGTACCCGGGCGGCGGTGACACGCTCGGCGGCGCGCCGCCCACCATGACGCCGCCATCGCCGGCGCCGATGCCCCAGACCGCGACCGGCACCGCCACGGCGGCGAGTGCCACGCTGGCCGTGGCCGCCACGACCGGGCGGCGGCGGGCGCGCCGCCGGCCGGCCTGGAGGATCTCCTCGGCGCCGGTTCGCGGCACCAGGTCCGCGGTCTCGCTCGTCATCGCCTGCCGCAGGTCCGTGATGTCACGCACGGGGACTCAGCTCCTCTTCGGACGGTTCGGTCAGTTCCGGCGACAGCCGCAGCTTGGCCAGCGCGCGGGCGGTGGTGCTCTTCACGGTGCCCACGCCGACGCCGAGCTCCACGGCCGTGTCCTGCTCGCTGAGGTCGGCGAAGTAGCGCAGCACGAGCACCGCCCGTTCCCGGCGGGTGAGCGCCCGCAGCGCCCGGCTGAGCTGGTCGCGGTGGGCGACCGCCGCGGCCGGGTCGTCCGCGGTGGGACGGTCCGGCAGGGTCGGCACGGATCTCTCGCGCCAGGTCCGCGGCGCGCGCCACCAGTCGGTGTGCAGGTTGACCACCACCCTGCGCACGTACCGGTAGGCGTCCTCCCGGCGGATCCGGCGCCACGCCGTGTACGACCGGGTCAGCGCGGCCTGGTAGAGGTCTTCGGCGGCGGCCGTCTGGCCGGTCAGCAGGTAGGCGACCCGGTAGAGCTGGGGACCGCACTCGCCGACGAACCGGACGAAGCTGTCGTCGTGCTCCGGATCCCGCATCGCTCCACCTTCGCTCGGCCGCCCTCACTTTCCTGTACGAGACGGCCCGGCGTGAGGTTGTCAGCGCTCGGCCGGTCGGTCTGGCGGCGGCGACATGTTGGGCACTCTCTTGACGGCCGTCGAGATTGTGACTAACTTTGTCGAAATGATGATTGTCGATGCCTGGCGGCACCGCCGTGTGCGGACCGCCCTTGCTGGCCTGGCCGCCGCGGCGCTCGTCGCGGGCGGCGCGATCGCGCTCCCTTCCCCGGCCGCGGCGGCGTCCCTGGTCGAGGTGACGAGCTTCGGCGACAACCCGGGCGGGATGCGCATGCACGTCTACGTGCCGGACTCCCGCCCGGCCAACCCGCCGGTCGTCGTGGCGATGCACGGCTGCGGCGGCTCCGGTCCGGGCTTCTACTCCGGCAGCGAGTTCGCCTCGCTCGCCGACCGCTACGGGTTCGTGGTCATCTACCCGTCCGCCATGCAGCAGGCCGGCTTCGGCAACTGCTTCGACACCTGGTCGGCCGCCTCGAAGCGGCGCGGTGGCGGCAGCGACCCGGTGTCGATCGCCTCGATGGTGGGCTACGTCCAGCGGACGTACGGCGGCGACCCCAACCGGGTGTACGCGACAGGCAGCTCGTCGGGCGGCATGATGACCCAGCACATGCTGGCCGTGTACCCGGACCTGTTCAAGGCCGGCGCGTCCTTCATGGGCGTGCCCTTCAACTGCTTCGCCAACGCGGCCGACTACCCGCCCGGCGCCAGCCAGTGCACCAACGGCCGGATGGACCGCACGCCGCAGCAGTGGGGCGACGCGGTCCGCCAGGCCTACCCCGGCTACACCGGGCCCCGTCCGCCGATCCAGCTGTGGCACGGCACCAACGACACGCTCGTGCCGTTCCAGCTGCTCCAGGAGTCGGTCGACCAGTGGACCAACGTCCACGGCCTGAGCCTCACGCCGACCGCCACGGACACCCCGCAGCCCAGCTGGAACCGGCGGCGGTGGGTCGCCGGCGGCACCGCGCTGGTCGAGGCGATCAGTGTGAACGGGGCCGGTCACAGCCTGCCGTCCACCGGCATGGCGCTGGCGGCGATCCAGTTCTTCGGCATCACCGGCGGCAACCCGACCAGCCCGCCGCCGACGACGGGGCCGCCCACGACGCCGCCGACCACTCCCCCGACGAGTGCTCCGCCGACCAGCGTTCCCCCGACGACCGGTCCGCCGGTGGGTGCGTGCCGCGCCGGGTACACGGCCAACAGCTGGGGCAACGGGTTCACCGCCGGCGTCACGGTCACCAACACGTCGGCCAGCGCGGTCAACGGCTGGACCGTCCAATGGAGCTGGCCGGGCAACCAGCAGGTGACGAACGCGTGGAACGCCACGGTGACCCAGTCGGGCACGCAGGTGACGGCCCGCAACATGTCGTACAACGCCACGATCGCCCCGGGTGCCAGCGTTACGTTCGGCTTCCAGGGCACCTACAGCGGCACCAACCAGGCGCCCGCGCGCTTCACGCTCAACGGCACCGCGTGCGCCTAGCGCGGGCCGGCGTCTTTGTCGGGCCGGGTGTCTAGCAGAGTGGCGGCTAGCGCCCGGGCCGGCGGGTTGAGCGCCAGGTCGAGGTCGCGAAACACCTTCTGGGCGCGGACGGCGGGCCAGTCCGGCGGCAGGTGCCGCACCGGCAGGCGCGGGTCGCGGCGGATCGCCCGCAGCCACTCGGCCACCAGCGACAGCCGGGCGGCGATCGGATCGGCCGGCACCCGCCCGCCGTCGCCCCAGCGGGCGAGGAACTCCTCGTAGCGGGCGGCGAGCCCGTCCAGGTCGTACGCGTCGCGGACCATCCGGTCGACGTCGGTGAGCTCGTCGGCCCGGGACCGGAAGACCCGTACCTGCGCCTCCGCGCCGAGGCCGCCGACGATGCCGCCCACGTCGACGTGTCCGGGCGCGATCCAGAGCCCGCCCTGTAACGGGCCGAAGCCGGCCCAGGCCAGCTGCGACCGCAGGCCGTGCCGCTCGCGGTGCCAGGCGTCCGGCAGGGAGAAGCAGAGCAGCGTCCAGGTGCCGTCCCACCGGTCGTTGACCGCGCCCATCTCCCAGATGCGGTGCTGCCCGTCGTGGAGCAGCTCGACCGATCGCGGGGTCAGCCCGAAGTACATGCGGCGGCCGTCGCGCTGCCGGCGCAGCAGGCCCCGGTTGACCATCCGGGTGAGGGTGGAGCGGGTAGCGTGCTCGGAGACGCCGAGCCGGCCGAGCGCGTCGATGAGGCTGCCGGAGAAGACGCAGACGTCGCGGTCGAGCACGAAGTCGCCGAAGAGCATCAACAGCAGCGTCTGCGGGCGTGGTCCGGTCTGGTCCGCGCCGGGCTCCGCGGCGGTGGTCGTGCTGCTCGACACGGGGCGGCCTCCTCGCGGTGAGCGTAACGATCGGGATCATGTTAGGCACAATCTTGACGGTCGCCGCAAGCGCGCCTAACTTCAATGGCTAGGCGCAGGCCGGCACGGTGTTGTCACCGGCCCGCGCGCACTCGTAGTACTGGGAGGTACTCGTGCGCAGATACGTGCCTTTTCTCGCCACACTCACCCTCGCGATGCCCCTCGCCGCCTGCGGCGATGACGCCGGCTCCGCCGGCGGTGACGGCCCGATCCGGGTCGGCCAGATCGTCTCCCTCACCGGCAACTACTCCGCGCTCGGCACGGAAAACAAGAAGTCCGTCGAGCTGGCCGTCGAGCGGATCAACAGCGCCGGCGGCGTGCTGGGCCGCAAAATCGAGCTGGCCGTCCTCGACGACAAGAGCCAGCCGGACCAGTCCGTGCTCGCCTTCAACGACCTCAAGGGGCGCTCCGACGCCATCATCGGCTCGCCGTTCTCCAACTCGGCGCTGGCGACCATCCCGCTCGTCGACCGGGAGGAGATCCCCTACCTGTCGCTCACGCCCGCCGACGAACAGGTCAACCCGGTCCATCCCTACGTCTTCGTGGTCCCCGCGACGTCGGCCACCTACGCCGAACGGATGCTCCAGTACTACAAGGCGACCGGCGTCAGCAAGGTCGCCGTCGCCTACGACACCCGCAGCTCGTACGCGGTCGCCGGCTTCAAGGGCATGCGGGACAAGGCCGCGCAGTACGGCGTGAACCTCGTCGCCACCGAGGAGTTCCAGACCACGGCGACCGAGTTCGGCGCGGTCTTCGCGCACGTGCGCACGTCGGGCGCGCAGGGCCTGGCCGTGTGGGCCACCGGCCCGCCCGCGGTAGCCTTCACCAAGGGATACGCCAACTCCGGCGTCGACATCCCGCTGATGCTGACCGGTGCCCAGGCGAGCAAGCTGTTCCTCGAACCGGCCGGCGCCGCGGCCGAGGGGGTGACCCTGTCCAGCTCGATCGGGGTCGTCGGCACGCACCTGCCCGCCGGCAAGCAGCGCGAGGCGATCGAGGAGCTGACCACGGCCTTCAACGGCAAGTACGGCTATCCGCCGCCGCAGTTCGCCCAGGACGGGTACAGCGCGGTCAAGCTGCTGGTCGCGGCGATCGGTGCGGCCGGCTCGACCGACCGGGCCAAGGTCCGCGACGCGCTCGAAGGGCTGCGGCTGCTCACCCCGAACGGCACCTACGCCTACTCGGCCACTGACCACAGTGGACTCAAGCCGGAGTTCATCTCGATCAACACGGTCACCGGCGGCGCGTTCGTGCCGACCGACTGGGCCAAGTCCCAGCTGGCCACGTTGACCGGCAGCTGACTCCCGATGGCCGCGCTCCTGACCGTGCACCAGCTCAGCCGCTCCTTCGGCGGCGTGTACGCCGTCCGCGACGTCGACATCGAGGTCGCGCCCGGCCAGCTGCGCGGCCTCATCGGCCCCAACGGCGCCGGCAAGTCCACTGTGTTCAACCTCGTCGGCGGGCAGCTGCGCCCGCACGCCGGCACCGTCACGTTCGACGGCGCGCGGATCGACCGGCTGGCCCCGCACCGCCGCGCCGCCCTCGGCGTCGGCGTGGTCTTCCAGGGCGCCCGCGTCTTCCACGGCATGACCGCGCTGGAGAACGTGATGGTCGGCGCGCACGCCACGACGCGTTCCGGTCTCGTCGCGGCGGCGCTGCGGGCACCGGCCCACCGCCGCGAGGAGGCCGAGATCCGCGGCCGGGCGCGGGAGTGCCTGGAGCGGGTCGGGCTGTCCGGTTGGGCCGACCGGCCGGCCGAGACCCTCCCTTTAGGACAGCAGCGCGCGCTCCAGCTCGCGCGGGCGCTGTGCGGCCGCCCCCGGCTGCTCCTGCTCGACGAGCCCGCCTCCGGCCTGCGCGCCGCGGAGCGCCGGGCCCTCGCCGACCTGCTGGAGGCGCTGCGCGCGGACGGGCTCGCGATGATCCTCGTCGAGCACGACATGGCTTTCGTGACCCGGCTCGCCGACCGGGTCACCGTGCTGCACCTCGGCCGGGTGCTCGCCGAGGGCACGGCCGCGCAGATCCGCGCCGACGGCGCGGTCGTCTCCGCGTACCTGGGCGAGGAGGCCCGGGCATGACCGTGCTCCGGGTCGACGACCTCGTGGTCCGCTACGGCGCGGCGACCGCGCTCGACGGCGTCAGCCTGGCCGTCGAGGAGGCGGAGATGGTCGCGCTGATCGGGCCCAACGGCGCCGGCAAGTCCACATTGGTCAACACGCTCTCCGGACTGGTCCGGCCGGCTTCCGGCACCGTACACATCGGAGGCAGGCTGGCCCACGTGCCGGAGGGGCGGGAGATGTTCCCCGACCTGACCGTCGACGACAACCTGCGGCTGGGCGGCTGGCGCAACGGCCGCCGCGGGCGGGACACCGGCCACGTGTACGAAGTGTTGCCGGAGCTGGCCCCGCTACGCCGCCAGCGCGCCGGCCGGCTCTCCGGCGGCCAGCAGCAGATGGTCGCCGTGGGCCGGGCGCTCATGGCCCGCCCCGACGTCCTCGCGGTGGACGAGCTGTCGCTGGGGCTGGCGCCGATGGTCGTCACCGGGCTGGTCCAGCACCTGCGCACGCTCAACCGCGAGCGCGGGCTGGCCGTGCTGCTCATCGAGCAGAACGCCCGGATGGCCCTGGACCTCTGCTCCCGCGGCTACGTGCTGGAGGCCGGGCGGGTGGTCGCCGAAGGGGCCGCCGGCAAGCTCGCGGCGGACAGCCGGGTCGCCGCCGCGTACCTGGGCGGACCGGTGGAGGCAACGCGGTGAGCCAGCTGCTGGAGTACCTGCTGACCGGCGCCGGCATCGGCGCGGGCTTCGCGCTCGTCGGCAGCGGCCTGGTGGTCATCTACCGGGTCACGCACGTGGTCAACTTCGCGCAGGGCGCCTTCGCCGTCATCGCCGCCATGTTCACCTCGACGCTGCTCGCCACCGGCCTGCCGCACGGTGTGGCGGAGCTGGTGGCCGTCGCCACGGCGGCCGTCACCGGCGTCCTCGTCGGGATCGTGGCCATCGGCAAGCCCGGCACCAGCCCGCGCGCGGCGCTCATCGTGACGCTGGGGCTGGGTGTCTTCGCGTACGCCGTCGAGGTGTTGGTCTGGGGCGACCAGCCGCGGTCCTTCCCCGGTGTCGGCGGGTCGGTGTCCGTCGCCGGCGCCCGCGTACCGGCGCAGTACCTGCTCGTGATCGGCGTGACGCTGCCGGTCTTCGCGCTGCTGGCGGTCTTCTTCGCCCGCACCGACCTGGGCAAGGCCCTGTCCGCGTGCGCGTCCAACCGGTACGCCGCCCGGGTCGTCGGGATCGACGTGACAAGGATGGGGCTGCTGTCGTTCGGCCTGGGCGGCGCGCTGGGCGGCCTCGCCGGCGTGCTCGTCACGCCGGTGCAGCAGGTCACGTTCGACAGCGACGTCACGCTCATCGTCAACGGCTTCGCCGCCGCCGTCCTCGGTGGACTGACCCGCCCGTCGGTGACGCTGGCCGGCGGGCTGCTGCTGGGCGTGGCACAGACCGTCATCGCCGGCTACGGCGGTGGCGCGTACCAGCTGGAACTGGCTCTGGGCCTGATGCTCGCGGTCATGGTGGTGCGCGCGGCCCGGACACCGACGGAGGCGATGCCGGAATGAGACGCCACCTCCTTGTCGCGGCGGCGGTCGCGGTGGTCCTGGCCCTGCCGCCGCTGCTGTCCAGCAGCCACCTCGCCGTCTTCACGCTGCTCGGCCTCGCCGCCACCGTGACCGTCGGGCTCTCGCTCCTCATGGGGTACGCGGGGCAGGTCTCGCTCGGCCAGGCGTCGTTCTACGCCATCGGCGCGTACACGGCGGGCCTGCTGTCCACGCACGGCGTGCCCACCCTCGCCGGCCTCGCGGCCGCGCCGGTCGTCGCCGCGCTCTTCGCCACCGCCGTCGGCGTGTCACTGCTGCGGCTGCGCGGGCACCACCTCGCGTTCGCGACGCTGGCGATGCAGCTGATCCTGCTCTCCCTGCTGGCCCGCGGCGAGTGGGCCGGCGGCGCGATCGGCCTACAGGGCATCCCGCGGCTCTCCGTCGGCGGCTACGAGCTCGCCGGCGACCTCGGCTACGCGTACCTTGCCTGGGCCGTGCTCGGCCTGACCGTGCTCGTCACCGCGAACGTGATGGCCTCCCGGCCGGGGCGCGGGCTGCGGGCACTGGCCACCAGCGAGGTCGCCGCCGCGGCGAGCGGCGTGCCGGTGGGCCGCTACCGCCTCGCGGTCTTCGCGCTCTCCGCCGCGTTCGCCGGGCTGGCCGGCGGCGTCTACGCGTTCTACCTCGGCTACCTGGCGCCCGGCTCGTTCCCGATCCTGCTGTCCATCGAGTACGTGGTGATGGCCGTCGTCGGCGGGCTCGGCACGGTCTGGGGCGCGGTCGCCGGCGCCACTGCGGTCATCCTGCTGGTGCAGTTGCTCACCACCATCGGCACCCAGCCAGGCATGCCCAGCTACGCGCCGAGCGTGCTCTCCTACGCGGTGTACGCGGTGGTGCTCGTGCTGGTGGCGCTCTTCCTCCCGCGCGGGATCGTGCCTTCCGTGCGGACCCGCCTGACATCGAGTCGTCGTTGAAAGGAGCGTCCATGGTGGACCTGACGGGCCGGGTGGCCGTCGTCACCGGCAGCGGCCGGGGGCTCGGGCTGGCGTACGCGAGCGCGCTCGCCGCGGCCGGCGCGTCGGTGGTGGTCAACGACGCCGACCCCGCGGCCGCCACGGCGGCGGCGAAGCAGTTGGTCGCCGAGGGCGGCACCGCGGTCGCCGAGCCGGGCGCGGTCGGTCCCACCGCCACGGCCGAGCGTCTCGTCGACCGTGCCGTCGAAGAGTTCGGCCGCCTCGACGTGCTCGTCACCAACGCCGGCATCCTGCGCGACCGGGTGCTGTGGAAGATGACCGACGAAGACTTCGACGAGGTCGTCACCGTCCACATGAGAGGCACGTTCACCTGTGTCCGAGCGGCCGTGCGGCGGATGCGCGAGCAGGGCGACGGCGGCCGGATCGTCGCCGTGGGCTCCCCCGCCGGGCAGCGCGGCAACTTCGGCCAGACCAACTACTCCGGCGCCAAGGCCGGCATCGTCGGGATGGTGCGCACCTGGGCGCTCGAGTGCGCCCGCGCCGGGATCACCGTCAACGCGGTCATCCCGGTGGCCGCGACGGCGATGACCGCGACGATCCCGGCTTTCGCGCCGTACGTCGAGGCGTGGCAGGCGGACGGCACGCCGTTGCCCGGCTGGCTGCGTACCGGGGAGGGGTTCGGCGCGCCGGCGGACGCGGCCGGGCTCGTCGTGTTCCTCGCTTCCGCCGAGGCGGGCGACGTCACCGGCCAGGCGATCGGCATCGGCGGCGACCGCCTCACGCTGTGGTCCCACGCGGAGGAGGTGGCCACCGCGATCCGCGAGGGCGGGTGGGACGCCGACGCGATCGCCGCCGTCTGGCCCAGCTCCCTCGGTCGCGAGGCGCGACAGGTCGGCATCCCGGCCCCGGGGCTGGCTCGACCCGAAGCTGGGCGCGGAGCGCCCAGCACGGATCGAGCCGGCAGCCCGGGCCCCAGCGAGCGGAGCGAGCCAGACAGCAGAGCTCCGCGGGTGCCGGAGTGATGGACCTCGACGCGCTGGTCGCCGTCGACATGCACGTCCACGCCGAGGTGGGCCGCGACGGCCACCAGTCGCTGCCGGCCGAGCTGATGGCCGCGTCGACCCGTTACTTCAAGTCCGGCCACGAGCGGACACCGACCATCCCGGACATCGCGGCGTACTACCGCGAGCGCCGGATGGCCGCCGTGGTCTTCACCGTCGACGCGGAGACCGCCACCGGGCACCCGCCGATCCCGAGCGAGGAGGTGGCGGAGGCCTGCGCGGCCAACGCCGACGTGCTCATCCCGTTCGCCAGCGTGGACCCGTGGCGCGGGGCGGACGCCGTGCGCCAGGCGCGCACGCTCGTCGGCGAGTACGGGGTGCGCGGCTTCAAGTTCCACCCCGGCCTACAGGCCTTCCACCCCGACGACCGGGTGTGCTACCCGCTGTACGAGGCGATCGAGGCCGCCGGTGCCGTCGCGCTGTTTCACAGTGGACAGACCGGGATCGGCGCGGGCGTGCGCGGCGGTGGCGGCATCCGGCTCAAGTACACCAACCCACTCGCCCTCGACGACGTGGCCGCCGACTTTCCCGACCTGAAGATCGTCATCGCGCACCCGTCGTTTCCCTGGCAGGACGAGGCCCTCGCCGTCGCCACCCACAAGCCGCTGGTGCACATCGACCTGTCGGGCTGGTCGCCGAAGTACTTCCCGCCGCAGCTCGTGCGCTACGCCAACACGCTGCTGTCCGGCAAGGTGCTCTTCGGCTCGGACTTTCCGGTCATTACACCGGACCGCTGGCTGGCCGACTTCGAAAAGCTGGACATCCGCCCCGGGGTGCGGCCCAAAATACTCAAGGAGAACGCGGTGCGCCTCCTCGGCCTGGAGGACAAAGGTGCTTAACCAGGGGATCGGCTCGTGGGCGGCCCGCCGCGCCCGCATGTCCCCGGAGCGGGTGGCGACCGTCCACGATGGAGACGAGTACACCTACCGCGAGGTGGCCGCGCGCGCGACGAGGCTGGCCCACGTCCTCGCCGCGGGCGGGATCGGTCGCGGCGACCGGGTGGCGTACCTGGGCCCCAACCACCCGACGTTCCTGGAGGCGCTCTTCGCCACGGGGCTGCTCGGCGCCGTGTTCGTCCCGCTCAACACCCGCCTCGCCGCGCCCGAGCTGGCCTACATCCTGCGAGACAGCGGCGCCACCGCTCTCGTGTGGTCGCCCCGGCTGGCGACGGTGGTCGAGCGGCTGACTCCCCCGCCGTTCCAGCTCCGCCTCGGCGACGACTACGAGGCCGCACTGTCCATCGTGGAGCCGGAGCCGATCGACCTGCCGGTGGACCCGGGCGAGACCTGCATGCTCATGTACACCTCCGGCACCACCGGCCGGCCCAAAGGCGTCATGCTCACCCACGCCAACGTCACCTGGAACACCGTCAACCTGCTCGTCGACGTCGACCTGGCCAGCACCGAGGTCACGCTGGTCAGCGCGCCGATGTTTCACGTCGCCGCGCTCGGCCAGACCGTGCTGCCCACGTTCTGCAAGGGCGGCACCGCGATCCTGGTGTCCGCCTTCGACCCGGACGAGACGCTGGAGCTGATCGAGCGCCACCGGGTGACGTTCCTGTTCGGGGTGCCGGCGATGTTCCTGGCCGTCGCGCGGTCACCGCGCTGGGCGGAGGCCGACCTGTCGTCGGTCCGCTCGGCCATCTGCGGCGGGGCGCCGGTGCCCGAGCCGCTGATCGCGACCTACCGGCAGCGCGGGGTGACGTTCCTCCAGGGCTACGGCCTGACCGAGGCCGCGCCGGGTGCCACGTTCCTGCGGGTCGGCGACAGCCCCGCCAAGGCCGGTTCGGCCGGCACGGCGGCGTTCTTCACCGACGTGCGCCTGGCCGGCCCGGACGGCGCCCCGGTGCCACCGCACGAGCCCGGCGAGGTGCTGATCGAAGGCCCCAACGTGATGGCCGGCTACTGGGGGCTGCCCGAGGAGACCGCGGCCGCGTTCACCGCGGACGGCTGGCTGCACACCGGCGACGTCGCGATCGCCGACGACGAGGGATACCTCTACATCCGCGATCGGATCAAGGATCTGATCATCTCCGGCGGCGAAAACATCTACCCGGCCGAGGTCGAAGACGTGATCTACCAGCACCCGGCCGTCGCCGAGTGCGCCGTGATCGGCGTGCCCGACGAGCGGTGGGGCGAGGTCGGCCGGGCCGTGGTCGTGCTCCGCGCCGGCAAGACCCTCGACCCGGCCGCCCTGCTGGCCTTCCTCGACGGCAAGATCGCCCGCTATAAGATCCCGAAGACCGTGGTGTTCGCCGAGAGCCTGCCCCGGACCGCCTCCGGCAAGGTCCTCAAGCAGCGGCTACGCGACCGTCACTGACCCCAGGAGGCACACCAGATGCTCACCGTCAACGGACTCGACGAGCTCCGCAACCTCGCCGGCACCACGCTCGGCCCCGGCGACTGGTGGGACATCACCCAGGAACGGGTCGACCGCTTCGCCGACGCCACCGGCGACCACCAGTGGATCCACGTCGACGCCGAACGCGCCCGCACCGGCCCCTTCGGCGGCACGATCGCCCACGGCTACCTGACCGTCTCGCTGCTCGTTCCGATGTGGACGGAGCTGCTGCGCATCGACGGCATCGGCATGGGCGTCAACTACGGCCTCAACAAGCTCCGCTTCCCGTCCCCCCTCCCGGTCGGCTCGAAGATCCGCCTGCACGCACACGTCGAGTCGGCCCGCGAGGCCCCCGGCGGCGCCGTCGACCTCACCCTCGCCATGACCGTCGAACGCGACGGCGCCGACAAACCGGTCGCCGTGGCCGAGGTCATCTACCGCTACTTCCCGTAAGCCGCGATCCAGGTCCGGCTACCGCGATGTGCGTCGTGGTCCGGGGCCGTCGCTCCTGTCCGCCGCTGGTCGCGGTCACCGCGTTTGCTGTCGAGCTGCCCCGTCTACGCGCCCGGGTCGCGAGCCACGCGCACACCCACTCGCCCGCGCCCATCCCGACGGCCCGCGACCCGGGCGGTGGTTCGAGGGGCGCGGATGCGGTGCGCGTCCGCCGTGCCGGCGAGACAATCGGGGGGGCGGGCGAGGAGTCGCCCTGTGGCGGCTCGGATGGAGGCGCGCGGCAGATGGGCGATCCACACATCCACGTCGACCGGAAGGTGGTCGAGGCCAGCGTCCCGATGCGCGACGTGATGGCGTCGGCGTTCGGGCTGGTGGCCGACGCGCCGAGCTCGGTCACCACCGGCTGCGGGCTGCGGGTGCCCTACGCGATGACCTCGCCGCGGCCGGAGAGCGTCACCTGCCTGGCCTGCCGCGAGCACGCCCAGCGCGAGCACCTGCGCTTCGCCGACCAGGTCGAGCGCCTCGGCCGGATGCCCGAGATGGAGATCACCCCCGACCAGGCGGCAAAGGCGGCCGGCCGCCACCGCGACCTCGCGCGCCGCTTCGCCACGTAGACGTCGGCCGGCTGCGAGCCGCACCGGGCGGCGCCCGGTCAGGACAGGTCGATGGTGGCTAACGCGTCCATGGTCGGGGTGAGCGACCCGATCTCGGGCTCGCGGGTGATGCTGAAGGCGGTCGCGCCCGGGGTCCAGTCGAAGACCAGCGTGCCACCCTGGACGCCGACCGGCAGCCGCGCCGCCGGCCTCGACGTCGCGCCGGTGACCACCCACATCTGGTAGGTCTGGCCCGCCGGTGGGCTGGACAGGCCGGCGAGCATGGCCACGCCGCCGTGCTCGCTGTCGGAGACCGCGGCGGCGATCCGCCCGCCGGTCGGCAGGTCGGCGCCGCGCATCTGGACGTCCTTGGCATTCATGACCGCGTAGATGCGCTCGCGCTCGGACCGCAGCGACCGCACCTGCTGCTGCTCGTCGGAGAGGCGCTGGTCCATCACGACCCAGGTGGCGACGACCGCGAGCACGGCCGCGGCGGCGACGCCCAGCGTGGCCCGCCGCCACCGCTCGGCGCGCGCGGCGGGCGCGGTGTCACGCTCGGGCCGGTCGGCGGGACTGACCTGGCGGGTCTGCGCCACGATCGCGAGGACGCTGTCACGCATCCGGGCCGGTGGGCCCTCGTCGAGGGCGAGCCTGGCCGTGACCTCGCGAAACTCGGCCACCTCGAGCTGGCAGGGCTCGCAGTCGGCGAGGTGGCGGGTGAAGGCGGCGCGCTCGATGTCGTCGACGGCGTCGAGGGCGTAGGCACCGGACAACGCATGCAGATCCGCGGTCACTGCCCTCACCACCCCACTCGCGCGTGATGTCGCCGCGAGCTCGACTATCGACGATGGTAATACGCCGGCACGCCGGAAGCGGTTCAGGCGTCCATCCAGACCGGCGGTGACGTCCGCCGGCGGTTGCCCGGCCGGCGGACCTCATCCCACCTGGGACGGCTCAGCGGAACCACACGTACAGGTACCAGTGGTACTGGCCGTCGGACGGGTAGTACTGGTAGGAGCAGTAGTACGAGCTGAACTGGCCGCCCGAGACGAGGCTGTTGCCGAAGTACTCGCAGTACTCGAGCGTGTAGTACACGCCGAAGAGCATCGGGTCGGCGGCGGCCGCGGCGCGGGTCGTCGTGGCAGCGGCCTGGGCCGGTGCGGCCAGGCCGACGGCGAGCGCCGCGCCGATGCCGGCGAGGGCGATGGCTGTGCGGATTCTGCGCATAGAAGCTCCTCGAAGTCGGTCTCCCATCCGCCGCGAATATAGCTGTACGTCGATTGAAAATCGCTAGAACGCTGTTGCTTGCGGTTTCCTACGCATTCATGCCGTACAGCGTTGACGAACCCGCAGAGATCGGCATACTCTCGCAAGTCGTGAGCACTACCGTCGACCCCGGCAAGGTCCGCGGCCTTCAGCGCGTGACCAGCGCCGACGGCTACTTCCTCATCTGCGCCATCGACCACCTGTCCGACTTCGCCGAGCTGCTCGCCCCCGACCCCGCCACCGTGCGGTTCGCCGACGTGGTCGCCGCCAAGGACGCGGTCGTCCGTGCGGTCGCGCCGTCCGTCTCGGCGGTCCTGCTCGACCCGCTCTACGCGCTCGGCCACCTGGTCGGCTCGGGCGCCGTGCCCGGCGCGGTCGGGCTCATGTCGAGCATCGAGGACGAGGACTACCAGCACCCCGCCGGGCCCCGCCGCACCCGCATCCGCGCGGACTGGAACGCCACGCGCGTCAAGCTCGCCGGCGCGGACGTGCTCAAGCTGCTGTGGTTCTACCGCCCCGACACCTCGGTGGCCGAGGATCAGCGGCGGCTCGTCGCCGACCTTGTCGCCCAGTGCGCCGACCTCAGCCTGCCGCTGGTGGTCGAGCCGATCTGGTACCCCCTGCCGGGTGAGGACCCCACCGGCGAGGAGTGGAAGGCCGCGCGGGTGCGCGGCATCATCGCCTCCGCCATCGCCGCCGACCGGCTCGGCGTCGACATGCTCAAGGTCGAGTTCCCCGGGTACGTGGAGACGGCGGCGGGCCAGGACGCGGCGGCCGAGGCCTGCGCGGAGCTCGACGCGGCCGTGCACGTGCCATGGGTGATCCTCTCGGCCGGCGTGGGGTACACCGACTTCAAGACACAGGTGCGCATCGCCTGCCAGGCGGGCGCCTCCGGCTACCTCGCCGGCCGCTCGATCTGGCGCGACGCGGTCTCCACGCACGAGCCGGCCGCCCGCGAGCGCGCGATCGCCGCGGCCCGCGCCCGGCTCGACGAGCTGAACGCGATCACCCGCCAGTACGGTAGGCCGTACACGCCCACGCGCCCGCTGGACGAGGTGCTCAAGGAGTTGCCCGCGGAGTGGTATCGCACATGGCACTGACGCTGCTGCCGGCCAACACGCCCCGCTCGTTCTACCGCGGGGCCGGCCGGATCCACCGCTTCCGGGGCATCGCGGCGCCGGACGACCCGTACTACCCGGAAGACTGGGTGGGCTCCACCACGAGCCGCTTCGGCCAGGCCCCGCTGGGCCTCTCCGTCCTGCCGGACGGCACACTGCTCGCCGACGCGATCGCCGAGCGGCCGGAGTGGTGGCTGGGCGCCGAACACGTGGCCGCGCACGGCCCCGACCCGACGATCCTGGTCAAGCTGCTCGACGCGGGCGAACGCCTGCCGCTGCACGTGCACCCCGACCGCGCGTTCGCCGACGACCACCTGGCCTCGCCGTACGGCAAGACCGAGGCCTGGGTCATCGTCGAGGCCGACCCGGACGCGGCGGTCCATCTGGGCTTCGCCAGGGACGTCCCGCCGGACGAGCTCGCCGACTGGGTGGCCAACCAGCGGATCGACGAGATGCTGGCCGCCACCAACCAGGTGCCGATCCGGGCCGGCGACGCCGTCCTCTGCCCGGCCGGCCTACCCCACGCCATCGGCGCCGGCGTCCTCATGGTCGAGGTACAGGAGCCGACCGACTTCTCGGTGCTGCTGGAGTGGAAGGGCTTCGCCGACGGCCCGGAGGGCGGCCACCTGGGGCTGGGCTACGACCTGGCACTGTCCTGTGTGGACCGGCAGGCCTGGTCACCCAGGCGCCTGGGCGACCTCTCCGGCCCGCGCGGCGCGCACCTGCTCCCCGCCGCGGCCGACCCGTTCTTCGCGGTGGAGCGGCTGCGGCCCGACGGCGGCGCGAGCGTGCTGGAGCCGGCGTTCTCGGTGGTGGTGGTGACGGCGGGAGCCGGCCGCTTGGAGGCCGAGCACGAGCCGCCGCTGGAGGTCCGCGCCGGCCACACGGTGCTCGTGCCACACGGCGCCGGCCGCTGCACGCTGCGCGGCAAGGTCCAAGCGGTCCGCTGCAAGCCCACCCCCCGGTAAGACGCCGCCCCGCAGCGCTCACCCGGCGCAGCAGGCGCCCAAAGCCTGACCCCAGCGAAGCCGCAGCCAGCGCGCGAAGCCGAGCCGTGCCGTATGCCGCCGTCCACCCGCAGGGGAGCAGACCAGCGCCGGCGCCGAGGCCCCGCCGGAGGCGCCGCACAAAACCGCGACCAACAGCGGAGCGGGAGCCCGCGGGAGCAACGACGGGCGACCAAACGCGGACGCGGGCAAATGAGACAAAACCCAGCCCGAAGGGTGACCTGAAGAAAACCGTAAGGGTGCCCCCGCAGGGTGGTGTGCAGGAAGCGAGACCACTACCGGAGGTACCGACATGCGCAAGCTGATCGAGTCGACGTTCGTGTCCCTGGACGGCGTCATCGACGACACCCGGCCCTCGACCGCGTCGCGGGCTGAGCCACAACACTGGGGGCAGCCCTACTGGGACGCCGACCACGACGGATACGCCGCCGAGCTGCTGACCTCGTCGGACGCGCTGCTGCTCGGGCGGGTGACGTACGAGGGGTTCGCGGAGGCGTGGTCGGCGCAGAGCGGGCCGCAGGCGGACACGATGAACGACATCCCGAAGTTCGTGGCGTCGCGGACGCTCACCGAGGTGACGTGGAACTCGACGCTCCTCCAGGGTGACGTGGCCGAGGAGGTGGCCCGCCTCAAGGAGCAGCCGGGCAAGAACCTCTTGAAGTGGGGCACGGGTGAGCTCGACCGCACGCTGGTGGAGCACGGGCTGATCGACGAGTTCCACTTCTGGTACTTCCCGGTCATCGTCGGGGCGGGTAAGCGGCTGTTCGAGGGGGCCGGCTTCGACACGACGCACCTGAAGCTGGCCGACATCAAGCGCTTCGAGTCGGGGATCGTCGTGCACATCTACGCGCCCAAGTAGGGCATTTCGGCCGCCTCTTCCAGCGTGAGGGCGCGGCCTTGCACGAAGAGGGCCTCGAAGTCTGGCTCCGCGGCCCGGACGGCCTCGGTCGTCCGGGCCAGCTCTGCCTGATCCATATCGGACAGCGGCAGGTCCGCGGCGGCGCGGGCGGTGGCCGCGGCGCCGAGCAGTCGCGCGGCCAGGGCGGCGCGGCCGTCCAGTGCCAGCGCGGCGGCCATCCCGACCACCGCCCAGGCCATGCCGGGCCGCGAATCGGTGTCGCGGTGGGTGTCGAAGCCCTCGCGCTGCCACGCCAGCGCGGCGGCCGGGTCGCGGCGGTCGGCGGCCAGCAGGCCCAGCTCGGTGAGGACCATCGCGAGGTACGGGGGGCTGGCTTCGCCGCTCTGCTGGGCGCGGGCCGAGGCCAGCAGCCAGCGCAGGTGTTGCTCGGCGGTGTCGAGGTGGCCGGCGCGGCGGGCGGCGTACGCCAGGGTGATCGTGGCGAACACCTCCCCGGCCCGCTGGCCCTGCTCGGCCGCGAGGCGCCGCGCCTGCTCGCCGTGCTCCAGCGCGTGGCGGTGGTCGCCCTCCTGCACGGCGATCCAGGCCAGCCAGGCGAGGTGGCCGGCCACGTCGGGCCAGAACTCCAGCTCCTCGGCCATCCGCAGGCCGGACCGGGCCAGCCGCGCGGCCTCCGCCCGGTCGCCGGTCATGTCGGCGAGGCCGATCAGCCAGTCGGTGGCCTGGAGTACGCCCCAGTCGTCGCCGAGGGTGGCGAAGATGTCGGCGCTGCGCCGCGCGTCGTGTTCGAGCGCGGCCGGGTCGGCCTTCATGTGCGCGAGCATCGCCCTGGTGCTCAGCGCGGCCGCCTCGCCCCACCGGTCCCCCGCCACGCGGAACGCCTCCAGCGCGCTCTCCAGCAGCTTGCCGGTGGCCGCCTCGTCGCCGAAGTCGATGATCGACGCGGCGATGAACCACTCGGCGCGGGCGCTCGGCATGGTCAGCCGCGCCATGACCTCGGGGCCGGCCTCGCCCTGCCGGATCGCGAGGCCGGCGGCCCAGCACCCGGCTTCGGCGCGGAGTGCCTCCGGCGCCGGGCCGGGCACCTCCAGCGCCGCGGCCAGGGCACGGCGCGCCTCGCTCAGGCGTCCGCGCATCACGCGGTACCAGACCAGGGCGCTCGCCAGCCGGATCGCCTCGCCGGCGGCGCCCTCCCGCCGGAAGGTCTCCATGGCGGCGCGCATGTTGGCCGCCTCGGCGTCCAGGCGGTGCAGCCACTCGCGCTGGGCGGGGCCACGCAACCGGCCGTCGGCCTCCTCGGCCAGCGTCAGGTAGTAGGCGGCGTGGCGGCGGCGCGCCGGTGCCTCCTCCCCCGCTTCGCGCAGGCGGTCGAGGCAGTAGGCGGCGACCGACTCCAGCAGCCGGAAGCGGGAGTCGTCGACGCGCACCACCAGCGAGCGGTCGACGAGGCGGGCCACCAGGTCGAGCACGTCTCCGGCGCACACCGCCTCGGCGGCGGACAGCGTGCACCCTCCGGTGTGGACGGCCAGCTGGCGCAGTACCGCGCGCTCCGGGTCGGACAGCAGCTGCCAGCTCCAGTCGATCACCGCGGCGAGCGTGCGCTGGCGGGCGGGCGCGTCGCGCGGGGCGGTGCCGAGTAGGCCGAACCTGTCGTGTGGCACTCGCAGCCGGGCCGCCAGTTCGGCCACGCCCAGCGCCGGTACCCGGGTGGCGGCCAGCTCCAGGGCGAGCGGGATGCCGTCGAGGCGGCGGCACACCTCGGCCACGTCGGCGACCGTCTCGGGTGCCGGGTCGAGGCCGGCGCGGGCCAGGAAGAGCCGCACCGCCGGCGACCGCAGGAGGCGGGCCGGGTCGTCGGTGTCCGGGACCTCCAGCGGCGGCAGCTCCCACCGCACCTCGCCGCGCAGGCGCAGCGGCTCGCGGCTGGTGGCCAGCACCCGCAGGTCGGGCGCCGCCGCGAGCAGCGCCGCGACCGGGCCGGCGACCTGGTCGACGACGTGCTCGCAGTTGTCCAGCACGATCAGCGTGCGGCGGTCGCGGAGCGCGGCGGCGAGGCGTTCGGCGGCCGGCTTGGGCGCTCCCGGCGGGTCGGGCACGCCCAGCACGGACAGCAGCGGCTCGGCCGCGTCGCCCCGGCCGTCCCAGGTGGTCAGGTCGACGAGCCAGGTGCCGTCCGGGTGTACGTCGACCGCGCTCCGGGCGACCGCGAGCGCCACGCTCGTCTTGCCCACCCCGCCCGCGCCGGTCAGCGTCACCAGGCGGCCGGTGGCGAGCAGCTCGCGTACCCGGCGCACCGCCTGCTCGCGGCCGATCAGCGCGGTCAGCGACGCCGGCACGTTGGTGGTCGGGCGCACCGGGCGGGTGGGCTCGGCCGGCGCGTCCTCGCCCGGGTCGCCGGCCAGGATCGCCTGGTGCAGCGCGGCCAGCTCCGCGGACGGGTCGAGCCCCAGCTCGTCGTCGAGCCGCCGCCGCAGGTCGTGGTAGCTGTCCAGCGCCTCGGCGACGCGGCCGGCGCGGTAGAGGGCGCGCATGTGCGCCGCCCGCAGCCGCTCCCGGTAGGGGTGGTGGGTCACCGCCTCGGCGAGGTCGACGGCGAGGTCTCGGTGCTCGCCGAGCTCCAGCCGGGCCTCGGCGTACGCCTCCAGGGCGGCCAGCCGCTGCTCCTCCCACCGGGACACGGCCACCCCGGCGAACTCCTCGTCCGCGAAGTCGGCCAGCGCCGGCCCCCGCCACAGCTCCAGCGCCTCGGCCAGCAGCCCTGCGCGGGTGCGGGCGTCGGCCGCCGAGCGTGCCTGGCCGGCCAGCGCGGCGAAGCGGGCCGCGTCGACGGCGTCCGGCTCGGCCCGCAGCGCGTACCCGGGCGGCTGGGAGACGACCAGATCACGGCCGCCCGCCTCGGCGCCGGCGAGGGCGCGGCGCAGCTGGGCGACGCGCACGTGTACCGCCGCGCCGGGATCGGCCGGCGCCGCCTCGCCCCACAGGTCCGCGACGAGCCGGTCGGCGGACACCGGGCGGCCCTCGTGCACCAGCAGGTCGGCGAGCAGGGCCCGGACCTTGCGCCCCGGCACTGCCACCGGCTCGCCGGCGTCGGTCCACACCGCGAGCGGCCCCAGCACCCCGAATCGCACAACGCCACCCTACGGACGGTGCGGTCGCGCCCGCCGGGTAGGTGGCTACCGTTACGGGCGTGGCGGGACGGATGCGCAGCGGCCTTTTCGGGCTGGTCGCCGCCCTCGTCGCGGCCGGAGCCCTGCTGGCGCAGACGCCGGTCGGCGCGCGTTCGCCCAAGACGCCGCCACCACCCGTGGCGGCCGCCTGGCCGCAGGTCACGCGCGCGACCATCCCCGGCACGCTGCCGGATGGCGCCGCGTACACCCCGGTCTACTTCCTCGACGAGCGGGCGTCGGTCGGCACCGCGCTCGACCCGCGCGGCGGCGGCGTGCGCCTGGTGCTGCGCGCCGCGGACGGGGCGATCCGGGAGCTGCGCCGGGGTACCGGCCGGTTCTACGCCGGCTTCACCCGCGACGGCGACCAGCTCGTGTGGGCCGAGTCGGTCACGGCCGAGGACGGCGTCACCCGCACCGAGCTGTGGCGCGCCGCCCTGGCCGGCGGCGCACCCCGGAAGGTCACCGCGGACACCGGCTGGGTGTCGTTCGAAAACTCCGACCACGACATCGTGGCAGCCGCGGGCCAGCTGCACTGGACGGCCGCCGCCCGGTCGTCGACCGAGATCCGCTCGGTGCCGCTCGGCGGCGGCCCGGTGCGGGTGCGCACCGAGCCCGGCGCGTGGGCGCTGACCGCCTGGCCCTGGCTGGTGAGCACCGGCAGCGGCCAGCGCGGCCCGATGCGCCTGCTCAACCTCGACACCGGCCAGACCACCACGGTGAAGGCCGGCGACGACACACCCGACCAATGTGGACCGACGTGGTGCCGCCTCTTCGCGCTACGCGGCGACGACCCGGTGCGCAGCGTCCTGATGCGGCCGGACGGCAGCGACCGCCAGACCGCCACCGACGACGGCGCCACCGCCGCGATCGCCGACGTGGCCGTACTCGACCGGTTCGAGGTCCTGGCCGGCGACTCGAGCACCCTGGCGACGGCAGTGGGCGGCGCGCGCCTGCTCATCTACGACCTGAAAACCCGCCAGCTCGTCAACGTCGCCGAGGCCGCGAGCCGCGTCTCGTACCGCGGCGGCGTGCTCTGGTGGTCGACCAGCGGCGGCGACAACACCACCTGGCACAGCATCGACCTCCGCACCGTGTGACGCTTCTTTCCCAGGCATATTCGCCCGCGTTCGCGTCACCCGCGGACCGCCGCTCCCGCCGGAGTACGCGCCGCAAGCCCCACGGTGGGCCGGACCCTTGTCGGACGGGGTGCCCGCAGGTCGCACCGGTTGTGACGCGGCGTTACCAGCCCAGGCGCCGGGACTTCGAGATCGAGGAGACTTAGGGCTGACATGGCGCACTAACTCTCCAAGATCTGGCATCGGACGCTGCTCCCCGGGGGCCCACGCATACGGTCCGCAGGTGACGCGGACGGGGGTAAATCCGCGGAAGGATCCTGACGACGATGGGTCGCCGCTTGTCGGCGTCCGCGAATCCGTCGCGGACGCCGAGGCGGACGGCCAGGTAGAGCGCCAGGGCGCCGAAATCACGGTACAGGTGCGGGGTCCTAAGAGGACGTTCTCAGCGGGCCTGTGGTGCTGGCGGGACCGCGGCCGCGGTGGTGCCGGGCGCGGGGGCGGGGGCCGGGGCGCGGCCGGCGTGCTTGCCGGCGTTGCGGCGGCGCATGCTCAGGAGCACGGCCAGGACGATCAGGACCAGGCCGAGCACCACGAGGCCGATCGGGGCCCACAGGTTGACGATCCGCAGCAGCTGGCGGTTGTTGGAGGCGCGGTCGGCGGCGCTGGCGACGGTGTCGTTGGTGTAGGTGAAGGTCGCGTTCAGGACGTTGACGGACTGGCCGCTGTCGGCGACCAGGTTCTTCTCCTGGACCTCCTGCACCTTGAGGTACTGGCCGGTGGTCGGCTCGACCCAGACGGTGCGGGTGTTGTTGTACACGATCTGGCCCGAGGTGGCGCCCGGGATCAGCTGGCCCAGCAGCAGCTGGAGCCGGTCGGCCGGCACCTCCTGCCGCCCGCCGCGGATCTCCTGGGTGAACTGGTAGGTCTCCAGGCCCTCGATCTCCTCGGTCTTGACGAAGACGGCCGGCTGGGCGGCGTTGATGTCGCGGTCGAAGATCTGGTAGGTCTTCTTCTCCGTGCCGAACGGGAACTTGTAGATCTGCCCCGTGTAGGCGACGCTCTGCCGCTCGTTGCCGGTGTCGAGCCACTGCCCGTCCCACGGCTGGGCGGCCGCGGACTTGCGGTCGATGGCCAGCTCGGTGCTGTAGGCGCTGACCAGCTCGCCGTTGTCGGTGCGGACGACCTGCTGGCCGACCAGCCACACCGCGGCCTTGCCGTCGAGGTCGCCCTCGAGCTTCGCCGTCGCTGCGGCGTCCGGCTGCACGGTGATGGTCGAACGCAGGGTGCCCTGGTTGACCTCGGCCTTGCCGTCCTTTATCTGCAAGAAGGTCGCGTTGGGGGCCTCGGCGACCGTCTGGGTGCGCTCCAGATCGTAGGGCAGCTGGTTTACCCGGGGGCCGACGATGAAGGCCAGGCCCGCCGCGAACACCAACGCGAGAACACCAAGGCCGAAGAGCACGGCGTGGGTCACGCGGGAGCTCATAGTGCCCTCCACAATGTAGGGACGGACAGGTGGGGGTTGAAAAAGTCCGCCGGTAGGCGAGCAGGTTACTACTGAGTCACATCTGTTGCGACCCCTGACCCTCCACGTGGCGCAGAATCATCGTGAAGTTCCACGTCAGGAGCTCCCGGAGGACCGGAAGCCGGGCGGTCCAATGCGCCCATCGGGGGTGGTAACGGGGCAGAACAGCCACCACCTCGACGCGCCCCTGCCGGCGGGCCGCGCGGGCCCAGCGCGCCGCCCGGGCGGCGCTGATCGGGAAGAGCGTGTGCCGGTAGCGGTTCTTCGGCTCCTTGCCCTTGCGGCGCACGTACCGCCGGCGGGCCCGCTCGCCGCCGAGGTAGTGCCACGGCGCCGTCTCGTGCCCGCCCCACGGCGACAGCCACGGGGTGAACGAGACGAAGACGGTGCCGCCGGGGCGGGTCACCCGCACCATCTCGTCGAGCATCGCCTCCGGATCCGCCACGTGCTCCAGCACGTTGGAGGAGTAGCAGACGTCGAGGCTGCCGGAGCGGACGGGCAGGGCGGTGCCGGCGCCGCGGATCATGCCGGTCACCGGCGCGCCGGCGGCCGCGAAGTCGCCGACGGCCGGGTCGAGGCCGACGTAGGTCGCGCCGGCCTCGCGGAACGCGGCGGCGAAGTAGCCGGGCCCGCCGCCGACGTCGAGCACGACCGCGCCGTCGAGGTCCACATAGGACCCGAGCTGGCGCACGGAGTCGTCGGCGAGCATCGAGTAGAACCGGTCCGGGTCGCTCTGCTCGTGCAGGAAGCCGCGGAACAGCCGGATCGAGCGGCCGAGCGTCGCGCGGTGCGGCGGGGGCGGCGCGGGTTCGAGCACCGGATCCGGGGCGGCGCGGGCGGACGGCGTGAGCGTGGCGGCGACCGCGCAGACGGCCGCGAGCGTCGCCGCCTGCACGAAGCCGCCGTAGGCCCACTCCTGCCCGTGCCCCTGTAGGCGGCCGACCACCGCGACGGCCGCGCCGCCGGCCCCGGCCACGAAGGCGATCGCGGGCAGCGCGCCCGGCCGCAGCTGGCGCACCAGCATCGCGGCGAGCAGCAGCACGGCCGCCGCCACACCGCCGAGGGCCACGGCGAGGGCCATCACGGGCAGGGCGACGAACCAGCCTGTCCCCCGCGCCGGTGCGACATCCGACCGGCGGCGGCGCCGGCCCGCGGGGGCGAGCGCCAGCAGGCCGACGAGTACCACGGCGCCGGCGCCCGCCGCGAGACCGGCGCGGTAGGGCCTGTCGGGGGCGAACGTGAGCGTGACCGTGCCACCGACCCCGGCCGGCACCTCGAACGCCTGCTGCCACCCGTCGACCCGCAGCGCGCGCAGCGACCGGCCGTCCAATGTGGCCTTCCAGCCGGCGTTGAAGTTTTCCGGCACGACGAGCAGCGCCGCGTCGCCGGCCGCCACGGTGACGGTGCGGGCGGTGGGGTGCCACTCGACGACCTCGACGGCGCGCTCCACCGGGGCGGCCGGGGTGCCGGCGCCGGGCGGCAGGAGCGCGGCCGAGTCGACGAGGAAGGCGGCGGAGGGTCTGGTGCGCAGGCGGTGTTCGCCGGCCGCGAGCTCGACCGTGTCGCCGGCGAACTCGTCGCACACGGTCACCGGCAGCGGCCGGCCGGCGCGGACGTCGGCCAGCGTGCCGGAGACCGACGTGGGGTACGCGACGCCGTCCAGCTCGACCGTGGGGCCGCTGCCGCACGGCGCGGTGACGGCGGTCGACAGGGTGGCCGGGCGCAGCAGCCCACCGAGGGCCGGCACCTCGACCTCCGCCACGCCGACCGGGGCCGGCCAGCCGTTGCCGCGGGTGTCGGCGCGCGTGGCCGCGTAGCCGGTCACCTCGATCTCGAGCCGGTCGGTGGTCAGCCGGGGGAAGGTGACCCATCCGTCGGCGCCGACGTTCGCGGCGGTCTCGCCGGCGGGGGTACGCAGGAGCACGGCCTGCGGTGCCGCGGCCACCGGGGCTTCCGGGGTGACGAGCCGCAGCCGGTCGATCCGCCGCTGGCCGTCCCAGGCGAGCCGGAGGGTCGGTGCGCCGTCGACCGGCTCGGCGAGCCAGGCCGTGGTGGGGTCGCCGTCGACGGCGGCGTGCGCGCCGACCGTGGCGTCGCCGGTCAGCACCGACGACGCCGACGCGGTCACCGGCAGGTCCACCGGCACGGGGCCGCCGGGGCGGGGCCGCACGGTCAGGCGCAGGGCGTACGCGGACGCCACCGGCGTGCTGAAGAACCGGTCGACGCCCAGCGGCTCCTCCCCCTCGCGGGCCAGGAACTGGTCGCACCGGGTCTGCCCGCCGGCGGTGAAGCAGGCACCCCGGTCCTGCGGCGCGCGGCTGAACGCGTAGACCGGCGGCCGCCCGCCGGTGACGTCGTCGGCCGCGCGCAGGGCACGCTGTGCCGCCAGGCCGGGGATGCCGAGCTCGCGCAGCGCCACAGCACCGCCGCTGTGGCCGGGCCGCAGCGCGAGCACCGTCACCCGGACCGTGGTGGTGAGGCCGGGCAGCGTGGAGAGCCGGTGCGGCCCGGGGGTGCCGGGCACCTCGCGGTCGACGGCGCCCTGGTCGGTGCTGACCCGCACGTACCCGACCGGCGAACCGGCCCGCAGGTCGTCGACGAAGTCGACGGTCAGGTCGTCCACCCGCCGCGGCGTGTCGAACGTGACCTCGAGCCACTGACCGACCGGCGCGGCGAACGGGTCGGAGCGCCACGACGTGCGGGTGTCGCCGTCGAGCGCGGCGAACGGGAGGTACGACGGCTCGCTGGGCCCGACCGTGTCGGCGAAGGCGGCGCTGCTCGACGCGTCGACCGACCGGATGCCCTGGTAGGCCGCGACGGTCTCGTGCCCCGGGGTGGCGAACGGGCTCAGGTCGCCGCGCAGCCGGCGCTGGCGGGTCTGCTCGTCGGCGGTCAGCGTCTGGCTCAGGTTGTCTCGCATCCGCCCGACGTTGAGCTCGCGGCGGCGCAGCCCGTCGGTGACGAGCCACGAACGGCCCGCCGGGTCGAGCCCGCCCGCGTCTCCGGCCAGCACCACCGGCTGGCGGCCGTCGACGAGCCGCTGCTCCAGCAGGCTGAGCAGCGACTCAGGCCCGCCGCTGACCACCGGCACGTTGCCGAGCGCCGTCGCCGAGACGACCGGGGTGGACGACCGCACCTCGTAGATCTCGATCGACGGCACGGCGGCGGTGGCGTCGACCGGGTTGCTCCCGGCGCCGACCGCCGGGCCGAAGGACGCCACCGGACTCAGGCCAGGTGAGCCGGCGACGGCCTGGCGCACCACGGCGATCGGCGGCGCACCGGTGGCCGCCCGGTCGATGTCGTGGCGCACCAGCAGGTAGCGGTAGCCGGCGCGGGCCAGGAAGTCGGCGAGGCCGGGCGAGCCGCGCCCCTGCGCCAGGACCGCCTCGACCGTGTCCATCACCCGGATGTTGCCTTCGGAGCCGAGCGGGATCTGGTGGCGGGTCGACCACGGCGCTCCGGCGAGCGGCTGGATCGCCTCGTCGACCGTGCGGCCCCAGGTGTTCTGCGCGAACCCCTGCCCCGGCACGACGAGCGTACGCGCGGTCGGGTCCTGAGCGGCGAGCCAGCCGGCCGCCTGCCGCCAGTGCCCGGGCACGTCCGACCAGCCGGGCCCGGGTCGCAACAGGAGCATCCAGGCCGGCGCGGCCGCCGCGAGCAACAGGCACGCCACGACCGGCGCCGCGGGCATCCGGACGCGGCGTAGGCCGAACCGCCGGCTGGCCGCGTACGCCAGGCCGAGCGCGACCGGCAGCCGCAGCACCGGCTCGAACTTGTGCACGTTGCGCAGCGGCGCGAGCGGCCCGTCGAGCAGGTCGCGCGCGGTGGCGGCGAACGGGCTGTCGAGCGTGCCGAGGTAGCCGATCGTGAGCAGCGTCAGCCCGGTCATCGCGCCGAGCACGAGGAAGCGCCGCTCGGGCAGGCCGCGCATGGCGAGCCCGACGAGGCCGGTCACCGCGACGAGCGCGGTCGCCGCCATCAGCCACGGCCGGTCGACGAGGACCCAGCCGGCCGGCCACCACGGCTCGCCCTGGACGATGTAGCCGACCCACTGGTTGGTGCCGCGCAAGGCCTGGAACTGCGACGTCACGGCCGTGGTCGTCGCCGAGGACTCGATGTAGTCGAGGAAGGGCAGGCTGTACTGGCCGAACAGCAGCAGCGGCGCGATCCACCACAGCGTCACGCCGGCGACGCACACCGCCCACCACGCGGCGAGCCCGGCCAGGTGGCGATCCCAGCGGCGGGTGGCCAGGTACAGCGCGGGCAGCACGAGGGACATCGCCACGGCGGCCGCGTTGATGCCGCCCATGCAGAGCACGGCCAGGGCGGACAGGGCGGCCGCGCGGCGGGGTGAACCGATGCGTCGCACTGTCACCAGGGGCAGCAGCACCCACGGCAGCATGACGACCGGGAGCATCTCGGAGGAGAGCGGCCCGACCTCGGTCAGCATCCGGGGCGCGAGCGCGTAGCCGAGCGCGCCGAGCAGCCGCCCGGTCGGCGAGCCGATCCGCAGCGCCCGCGCGAGCAGCAGCACGCCGAGGTAGGCGGTGCACAGCAGCAGCGCGCACCAGGCCCGCTGGGTGATCCACGGCGGTACGCCGAGCGCGTCGCCGCCGGCGAAGAACGGCCCGATCGGGAACAGGTAGCCGTACGCCTGGTTTTGCAGCTCGCCGGAGGTGGCCTCGGGGTTCCACAGGTGCAGCGCGCGGCCCATGAAGCCGAGCGGGTCGACGGCCAGGTCGAGCTTGGTGTCGAAGGTGACCTCGCCGGGCCGCTGCACGACCGCGACCGCGATGAGCAGCAGGGCGCCCGCGATCGCGCCTCTTCGCGAAGTCGCGGCGGCGGGCCTGGCGGTCACGGCCGGGGCCACGGCGGGTTTCTCCAGCACCGCGGTCATCGGCGGCACTTCGGCGGCAGGCAGCTGAACTCGGCCAGCGCGGTGAAGAAGATCTGCCGGATGCCGGCCGGGTTGGCGGTCAGCGCCACCCGCCCGCCGGTGGCCTTGGCGATCTGGTCGAGCTCGGCCCGGTCGATGTCCGGGCCCACGCCGATGAACAGGATCGGCAGCGGCCGCCGCTTGTCCTGCAACGTGGCCAGCTCGCGCAGCAGCTGCGGGCGGCTGATCCCGCTGGCGTTGTCGTCGGTGCCGTCGGTCAGCACCAGCAGGAGGTTGATCCGGCCGGCGGTCCAGTTGCGCGCGGCGTCGCGGTAGGCGGCGAGGGTGGTGTCGTACAGGCCGGTGCCTCCGTTGGGTTTGACCCGGACCTGGCCGAGCCGCTCGATGATCTCCGCGCGCCGCGGACCGACCGGCCCGACCGGGACGATCTGCTGGTAGTCGCGCTGCCCGTCGAGGTCGGTGGAGAACGTCCAGAGCCCGATCTCGGTCGCCCCGAGCAGCAGCCGCACGCCGCCCTGCGCGGCCTTGACGGTCGCCGACAGGCGGGACTCCCCCGGCCCGATCCGCGCCGCCATCGAGCCGGAGACGTCGAGCACGGCGAGAAGCCGCGCGGTGAGGTGGACGCCGCCCCAGGCGTTGAGCAGCGCGGCCGCCTCCGCCGCCGCGGGCACCGGCGCGGGCGGGTACGCCGTGTCGCGGATCCGGCCGGGTGTCGAGGGGCCGGTGAGCGGGGCGCCCGCCGCCGTGCGCAGGCTGTGCCGGGCCAGCGCCGCCCCGCCCTCGTCGGCGCGCAGCGCGCGCAGGAACGCCGCCGCGGCGTCCCGCGAGCCGGTCGAGGAGAGGACGGCGTACGGGTAGTCGGGGCCGGGGACCGGTGTCTTGGGGTAGACCGCCACCTGCGGCGTGCCGGCGCGCAGCACCTCCTGCTCGGTGCTGACCACCGCGGTCTCCGCGCGGCCCGGCCCGCCCGGCGCGGGTGGCGCCTCGCCGGTCATCGCGGCGGTACGCGGCGCCAGGCGGCGCATGATCGCGGCGGCCGCCCCGGCCCGGTCGCCGGCGAGGGCGCGGATGCCGACGAGGGCGCCGAACCCGAGCGGGCTGACCGCCGGGTCAGGCACGACGACCGGCACCGGCGGCCGCTCGGCGGCGACGAGGGCGGCCCAGTCCGGGGTGCGGGCGGGCCAGCCGAGGCGGGCGGCCGACCGCTGGTCGAGGGCGAGCACGACGGGTGTGGTCGCGACCGAGACGCCCGCCTCCGGCACCTGGAAGGCGCCGCCGTCGCGGGCCCGGCGCAGCCAGAGCGTCGACTCCGGCAGCCAGACGTCGGGCGGCGGCGCGGTGGCCGCCGTGGGCGGGGGCGCGGCGCTCGGCGAGGAGCCCGCGGGCGCCGCACCGACAAGGTCGCGCAGGACCTGGGCCGACTCGCGCGCCTCGACGACGACGTCGAGGCAGCGGTCGCGGGCGGCGAGCGCCTGCGCGACCTCCTGGGCCGCGGCCGCCACGCTCGGCGCGGCCGCCACCCGCAGTGACGTGCGGTCGGTGCAGGCGGGGTCGTTGCGGGTGCGCTGGAGGTAGGTGACGGCGGTCCAGCCGCCGAGCACGGCGACGAGGGCGACGCTCAAGAGGACGACCGGCCAGAACTCCGGCCGGCGCCGGCTGCCGCCGTCCGTCACTGCTGTGCCTCCCCATTGCGGATGGTCCGGTGAGCGCCCTAGTGTGACGCGACCGCATATCGTACTCGTGAGTAGGGGTGACGAGGGACCATGACCGAGGCCCTAAGTCGCCACATACTGTTCCTGAACTGGCGGGACACGCGCCACCCCGAAGGCGGCGGCTCGGAGGTCTACATCGAGCGGATGGCCGCCGAGATGGTCGCGCGCGGCTACCGGGCCACGATCCTGTGCCAGGCCTACGCCGGCGCGGCGGCCGAGGAGGTCAAGCCCGACGGGGTACAGGTCGTGCGGCGCGGCGGCCGGCACACGGTGTACCTGTTCGCCGCGCTCGTCTACCTGGCCGGCGCGCTCGGTTTCGGCCCGCTGTCCGGCCGCCGGTTCGGCCGCCCCGACGTGATCGTCGACGTGTGCAACGGGCTGCCGTTCCTGAGCCGGGTCTACGCGCGGCGGCCGGTGATCGCGCTGGTCCACCACGTGCACCGGGAGCAGTGGCGGGTGATCTTCGGCCCGGTGCCGGCCCGGATCGGCTGGTGGATCGAGTCGCGGCTGGCGGTACGCGTCTACCGCTCCTGCCCGTACGTCACGGTGTCCGAGTCGAGCCGCGCCGAGCTTGTCGGCCTGGGCGTCGACGCCGAGCGGATCACCATCATCCGCAACGGCACGCCCGCCGTCCTCACCTCGCCGGTCCCCCGCACCGACCATCCGAGCCTGCTCGTGCTGGGCCGGCTCGTCCCGCACAAGCGGGTGGAGCTGGCCCTGCGCGCGACCGTGCTGCTGGCGCGTGAGCTGCCCACCATCGAGCTGGTGATCGCCGGTCAGGGCTGGTGGGAGGCGCCGCTGCGCGAGCTGACCGCCGACCTCGGCATCGAGCACCGCGTCCGGTTCGCCGGCTTTGTGACTGAAGCGGACAAGCACGAGCTGCTCGGCCGCTCGTGGGTGGCGCTGACTCCGTCCATCAAGGAGGGTTGGGGTCTGACCATCGTGGAGGCCGCCGCGCACGGCACGCCGTCGGTGGCGTTCCGGTCGGCGGGCGGTGTCTCCGAGGCCATCCTGGACGGTCACACCGGCACGCTGGTGGACGACGAGCTCGACTTCCTCCGGGCGGTGCGCCGCCTGCTGCGCGACGACGAGCGCCGCACGGAGATGGGCAGGGCGGGGCGCGTCTACGCGCGGGGCTTTACGTGGGAGGCGTCCGGCGACGCCTTCGCCGGCCTGGTGAGCGACCGGCTAGCCGGGGTGCCGCAGGGTCAGCGGGTGCCGTAGACGGTCTGCGCGGGGTCCTGCTTGACCTCGTCGGCGACCGTGTCGGCCGACGGGCTCACCGCGCCGACCGTCGCGTAAATGCCGATGAAGCCCAGCGCCGCACCGAGCACGGCCGCGACGACGAACGTGGCCAGCTTGGCCATTGGAATCCTCCTCGGATTTACGAGTGTGCGGACGTTACCACGGAGTACGCACTGTGCGCAGCAGTGAGATGCCGGCGGCGAGCACGACGAGGGCGGCGAGCAGGTGGGCGGCGGCGGCCGGCCACCGGCGGACCGGCTCCGGGCGGGACGCGGCGGCCGACGGGTTCTCCCACAGCGCCAGGTACGGGCCGTCGAACACCGGGCGCAGCCCGGCCAGCGCGCCCGCCGGCACGTCCACGCCGGGCTCCTTGCGGACCAGCACAAAGCGGACGCCGATCCGCGCGACGGGTTCGCCGGCGTCGAGCAGGGCCTGGACCCGCGCGGCCCGCGGGCTCTCCCCGTCGACCGTCACCTCGCCCACCCGCAGCGCGTCGTTGATCAGCACCGGTACGCCGAGGTAGCGCGGCGCCGGGTCGCGGACCACCTGGTCGTGGTTCCACCGGTAGGCCTGGTAGCCGTGGAACGGCAGCGACAGCACCTCACCGTCGACCCGCGCCGCCACCTCCCGCCAGTCGGCGGGGTAGTGCACCGGCCGCAGCTGCCCGGCGGCGCCGTACGCCAGGTCGGGCAGGATCGCCACCGGCGCGAGGGCGGCCGCGACGAGCACCACCCGCCCGGCCGTACCGTCGAGGCGCCGGGCCAGCCGCTCGGCGAGCACCTCGGCGCCGACCGCGAAGGTGACGGCCAGCAGCAGGGCGTACGGGATCAGGAACTTCTGCCCGTCGCGCAGCAGCCCGGCGCCGGGGACGTGCGCCACCAGCCACTCCAGGGCCGGCGCGGTGGGCCCGGTGCCGGCCAGGGCGAGCAGGAACGAGCCGCCGGCCAGCACGGCCAGGCGCACGGTGACGCCCGGCCGACCGCCGTCGCCACGGTTGCACTCGCCGTCGGCGCGGGCGGCGTGCCACCGGCGGCGCAGCGCGACGAAGCCGGCGGCGCAGACGGCGAGGACCGCCGCGGTCGCGAATGGCACCAGCACCGACGCGCGGCTGCCGGGGACGGTCTGCGCGTTCCAGATGCCGCCGGTGCCGGCCAGCGCGCCCCAGGCGCCGCTCCAGTTCTCTCCACGCGCGGCGAACGCGCCGACGCCCTCCGGGTCGGACCGGCCACCGGCGGCGCTGGTCAGCGCGGCGACCACCCACGGCGCGTTGAGCGCGGCGACCGGCAGGGCCGCTTTCCAGGTCAGCACGGCCACCGTCGCCAACGCGATCAGGCCGCCGGTCGGGGTCACCGCGGCCGGCGCGGCCGCGAGCACGAGCCGGGCCAGCGCGCCGGGCCGGCCCGCGCGCACGTCCCGCGCCGCGGCCACGATCCAGGGCAGCGCGGCGTACGCGATCAGGAGCCCCCACTGCCCGAGCAGCAGCCGCTCGGCGAGGTACGGCGTCCAGGCGTACGCGAACGCGCCGACCACTGTGGACAGCGTCCGCTCGGTCGGCACCAGCCGCGCCATGCCGAGGGCGGCGAAGTAGACGATCCCGGCGAGCACGATCCGCTGGAGCAGCCACCCCGGCACGGCGAGGTTGGCCAGCGACACCAGGGCGTCCAGCGGCACCGCCCGGGGCAGCTCGCCGGCCGGCGCGACCATCTCCCAGCTCAGCCGCTGCCGGGGCACGAAGACCATGTCGTACCGCAGGACGTAGCCGGGCGCGGCGAGCGGGGCGAGCACGACCGCGGTGATCAGCGCCGCCGCGGCGTGTGGGACGAGCCGTTGGCGCACCGGCTAGCCGACCGGCTGCGGCACGATCTGGCCGATCTCTATCTCGTCGGTGCAGAGGTTGGCCCGCGGGTCGAGCATGGTCATCTCGACCTGGCCGCCACCGCCCCAGACGAGCATGAACGCGGCGTTGAGCCCGCGGTGCGCGTCGAACGAGCGCACCTCGCCCGTGCCCAGCCGGAACGTCGCCTTGGTGTCCCGGTCGGCGATGTACGCCACCCGCACCGCCTGCCAGTACTCGGTGACGGTACCGGCGAGCGGGATGGTGACCGTCTGCCCGCCGGCGACCTGGTAGCCGCAGCCCCGCGCCGGCCCCGGCTGGGCCTTGACGCCCTTGACCCACGCCGGGCGTACCTTCCCGGAGTCGTCGAAGACCCACAGCTGCCGCCCCTGGGTCACGAAGACCGGGTCGCGGTCGAGCGGCGCGAAGAAGCGCGACTGCATGTTCCACGGATAGGAAAGCGGGTCGACGATCGTCGCGGGCAGCCGCAGGTCCCAGAAGACGGTGCCGGCGGGCGCCTCGGCGAGGCCCGCCCGGGCCGTCTTCACGTAGTCGCGGCCGAGCTTGGACGCCCAGTCGGTGCCGAAGTCGACGCCGCTGTAGAGGCTGCTGGCCACGAGCAGCGCCGTGCCCGCCGCCAGCGCACCGCCGAACCGCCGCGGGAGGGCCGGCACGGGCTCCGGCTCTTTCTCCTCGTCGATCGGGCGCAGGCCGCACAGCGCCACGCCCACGCAGATCGCCGCGACCACGAGGACGTCGCCGATGTAGCGCGGGACGAGGCCGGCCACGCCGCTGTACGCCGAGCCGAGGCGGGTGGCGCCGATGACCGCCGCGGACAGCGAGGAGTAGAGCAGCAGCAGGGTCCACGCGCGCAGCGCGACGCCGCGGCGCAGCCACAGGGTCAGCGCGACGAACGCCAGCACCAGGACCCAGGAGACCCGCTGGGCGGTGGAGGTGGGCGCGGCGACCGCCGGCCCGTCGCCGGTGTCGAGCCACGACCAGGGGCCGCCGAGCATCCCGGCGCTGACCGACTGCCCGAAGAACTGCTGGAGGAACGTCGCCACCTCGCGACCGGACGACGGCTCGCGCAGCGACGACGTGGACAGCGTCAGGTACACGGCCAGGAACGCGACCGAGACGCCGGTGAGCACGAGCCAGGACAGCGGCCAGCGGCGGATGGCCGTGACGACCGCGCGGATCGGGCCGCCGGGCGCGTACAGGCAGACCGTGAGCAGCGCGACGAGCGCGACGACGAGCAGCGACTTCTCGAAGAAGACGAGCCCGAACACCACCCAGCCGGCGAGCGCGGCGAGGTGCCGCGGCCGGCGGGTGCGGAGGTACCGGACCTGGGCGGTCACCGCCATGATCAGTGCCAGCTGCATCGGCAGCAGGTTGACGCCGACCGCCCACCACGCGCTGATCTCCAGGGTGAGCGGGCAGAACAGGAACAGGCACAGCGGCGCGAGCAGCGCCCAGGTCGCCGGCAGCATCAGGCGCAGCAGGCGGTAGAAGGCGATGCTCACGGCGGCCTGGCCGGCGACCATCAGCGTCGCGTACGGCCAGTACTCCAGCTCGGTCACCTGCTGCACGAGCCACATGACCAGGCGGCCGGCCGGCATGAGGTGGTTGTTGTACAGCTCGAAGAGGTGGCCCACGCTGAGGCTGGCCGAGTCGGCCTGTGAGATCAGCACGAAGTCGTCGGCGGCGAGGTAGCCCCGGGTGGTGATGCTGGCCCGCCAGACCACGCTGGCCACGATCAGCACCGCCGCGACGACGTGTATCGGGTCGCGCAGGACCCACGCGGGCATGGCGATGTTGATGTTGACGGTCGCCCGCGGCGGCGCCGTTTCCACGCTCATCGGCGCCCCTCGGGCCGGAAGAGGACCAGGTTGACGTACCGCGGCCAGGGCGCGACCACCCGGCGCGCGAAGCTGTGCCGCACCCGCCCCACCGCCGCCTTCTGGTGCGCCACGAGGTCGAAGTCGTCGAGCGGCAGCCAGCGCCGGCCCGGCATCACGTACGGCCGGTAGCCCCACCCGCCCAGCAGGTCGAGGATCGGCGAGATGGGCTGGATCCGCTCCTCCAGCTCGACCAGCAGCAGCGGCGTGTCCCGCCGGATGGTCCGCTCGGCGCCGCGCAACGCCGGCATCTCGTGGCCCTCGACGTCGAGCTTGACGAAGCCGACGCCGGTGAGCTCCAGGCTGTCCAGGCTCACCCGGGGCACCGTCACCGGCCGGCCCTCGCCGCCCGCTCCCTCGATCGAGGAGGTGCCGACCCCGGCGCCGCCGTCGGGCAGGTAGAGCGTCGCCGTGCCGACGTGGTCGGAGGCGGCCGCCTGGACCACGCGCACGTCCGGGTACGCGGCGGCGACGAGCCGGGCCAGGTCGGCGGCGGGCTCCAGGGCCACCACCCGGTCGGCGAGCCGGCGCAGGCCACGGGTCCACGGCCCGTACCAGGCGCCGACGTCGACGGCGGTGCCGCCGCGGGGCGCGTAGCTCGCGAGCCGGGCCAGCTCGGGCTCTACCCGCGGGTACACGGCTCTGATGGCGGACCCGACCAGGCCGGCCGGCAGGCCCGCCGCGAACCGGGCACTCAGGGTGGATGACAAGCTGCCGGCCATGGTGGGGAACCTTAGCCTCCTCGCTCGCTTTACAGGTACCGGGTGGACCGCCAAGTTTCCCACCAGTAACCTGCGACGATGGCTCAGGCCCAGGCGGTCCGCTCCCCCGCCCCACGTGTCGGCGCGTCCGCCGCCTGGGTGTGGCTGGCCGGCGTCGCGGGAAACGCGATCGCCTACCTGGTCCCGGTGCTCGGCGCCCGCCAGCTCAGCGCCGGCGACCTGGGCGCGCTGGTCACCATCGCGGCGGTCGCGGCGATCGCCGGCGTGCCCGGCCTCGGCCTCCAGATCGCCGGCGCCGTCCACCGCGCCAGGCATCCCGGCGCACCGGCCGGGCGGGTCGGCTGGCTGACCGCGGCCGCCTGCGCCGGCGCCGTCCTCGCGCTCACCCCGGTCGCCGGCGGCCTGCTCGACCTCCCGCTGGCGACGGTCCCGCCGCTGGCGCTCTACACCGGCGCCGTGGTGGTCGCCGGCCGCTGGCTCGGCGAGCTGCAAGGCGACGAACGCTTCCGCCGCCTCGCCCTGGGCATGGCGATCCTGGCGGTCGGCCGGTACGGCGGCCTTGTCGCCGGCCTGCTGCTCGGCGCCGGCCTCACCGGTTCGGTCCTGGCCGGCACGGCCACCGCGCTGCTGATCCCGCCGGCTCTGGCACTGCTCACCCGCGCCACGCCGGCGGCCGGCGGCGGGATCACCGCCCGCCAGGTCGTCACCGCGAGCTCGGCGACGCTGGCCATGCTCGCCGTCTCGTACGCCGACCTGCTGCTCGCCCGCCACCTGCTGCCGGCCGCGTCGTCCGGCGCGTACGCGGTCGGCACCGTCCTCACCAAGGGTGCGATCTGGGCACCCCAGGTGGTGACGGTCATCGCGCTCCCCCGCCTCGCCCGCGGCAGCCGGCGCAGCCTCCTCGTCGCGACCGCGGTCGTGGCCGCGTCCGGCGCCGCGCTGGTCGCCGCGTCGGCGCTGTCCGGCGCGCTCGCCTTCCGCCTCGCCGGCGGCGCCGACTACGTCGACCTGGGACGCTACGCGCCGGTGTTCGCGCTGACCGGCGCGCTCTACGCGCTCGTCTTCGTGGTCGTCAACGCCCAGGTGGCCGCCGGCGCGCGCTGGCCGTCCGCCCCGCTCTGGATCTCCTGCGCCGGCCTCGTGGTGGCGACGGAGTGGCTGGTGCCGCACACGTTCACCGCGATCATGTGGTCCGCCGCCGCCACGGCCGCCGCGGCGCTCGCCCTCTCCGCCCTCGCCCACCGCTACCAGCGCCTTTTATAAGCAGATTTGCCCACGTCCGCATCACCTGCGGACCGCACGCTCCCGCGGGCCGGCGGGCCCGCGGTTCAAGCCCAAAGCCCCCTTGTCGTGTCGGCGTGGCATCGCCGCTGGCGTCGCGCTGCGCGGTTAGCTTGGGCAAACCAGGCATCTGAGATAAGGGCGACATTATGGGACTCGAGCCTTGGGACTGCTGAAGCGACGCCGGACCAGTCTGGCGCTGTTCGGGATCGGAGCGGCGCTCCTGGTCGGCGCGGTCGTCGCGGCCAACTACACGCCTCGCGTCGCGATGCTGTCGTCAGGCGACGGCGGGGTCGGCGGCACGCCGTCGCCGCCCGGCGCGGCGGACTCGTCGTTGCTCACCTGCGGCGACTCGGACTCCGAGCTCACGTCCTATCCGGACCGTGGCATCGCGCTGCCGGAGATACCGCTGCCCGCCGACGAGCGGCATCCGCGGCTGGACTTCGTCGAGTCCGACCTGCCGGCGATCCGGGACCGGGTCACCGGCAAGGCGGCCGACCCGCACCGGCTCTATGCGCGCAACTGGCAGAAGATCCTCGCCGACGTGACGAACGGCGAGTTCGAGGGTGACCATCCCGACGACATCGGCTCGCGGCGGGCCAAGGCGTACGCCTTCGCGTTCGCGGTCACCGGCAACCCCGGCTACCGCGACCAGGCGCTGTCCGCGCTGGCATCCGCCTTCCGGGACTTCGACGCCGACGACGCCTACATCGCCGCGCAGCTGACCAACTACACGCAGGCGTACGACTACCTGGCCGGCGGCGCCGGCGACGCCGACCTGAGCGAGGCACGCGCGTCGATCAAGCGCGGGGCGGCGTGGCTGGCCGACTGGCTCAACGGCGAGCAGCCGCACGGCAGCAACCCCCGCCCGCACAACCACCGCTCCAAGGCGGCCCTCGCGCTCGGGCTATGGGCCCTGGGCTTCTCCGCCGACCCGGCCGCCCGCGACTGGCTCCGGCTCGCCGTGGACCAGGTCAACACGGTGTACCGGTACATGTTCACCCGGGACGGCGTCTACCTCGACGGCTACGCGTACTACTGGACGTACCAGATCTTCCAGGTCGTGCCGTTCCTTTACGCGGCGCGCAACGCGGCCGGCGTCGACGCGTTCGGCGTGATGCGGCCGGTCTTCGAGTGGATGGTCCGCGACAGCGGCCCGCAGGGCTGGCTGATGAACGTCGAGGACTCCTGGGTCAAGACCGCCTGGACCGCCGTCGTGGCCGGAGCCTACCGCGCCACGGAGACCAAGCTGAGCGGCACCGCCAAGCTCGGCAACGTGCTCCAGTGGCGCTTCTTCGCGCAGGACTGGGCGGCCACCCGCTACCCGGACAACTGGACCGGCGCCTCCAACCAGGTCTACCTGTGGCCCGACGAGATCGTCCACATCGACCAGGACATCGCCGAGGTGGCGCCGGACGCGGACGGGTTCGACTTCTACGACCGCGGCGGCAACACGACGGTCATGCGCAGCGACTGGCGGTACGGCGACCGGGCCACCCGCTGGGTGATGTTCTACGGGGCGCCGCAGTCGAACAACCACGACCACTGCGACGTCATGCAGGTGCTGCTCAACGCCGAGAACACGGTGCTGCTCAACGACAGCGGGTACGGGCCGAAGCGGTTCTCGGAGCGCTCGGCGTGGACGCCGCCGGACCGCCACAACGTGGTGACGATGGACGGCGCCGGCGTGCGGGACGTCTTCGCCAACACGGTCAACCTCGCCGGTGCCGCCGCCGACTACAGCGAGAAGCTCGCCTACTACGACCAGACGGTGGCCGGCGAGCCGGGTACGAAGTCGTGGCGGCGCGGCGTGCTCTTCCCGGCCCACGACTACGTGGTCGTCGCCGACAGCCTGCGCTCGCCGCAGCAGCAGGAGTGGACGAGCTATCTGCGGGCCCGCGGCGCGTTCGCGCAGCAGGGCCCGGTCGCGGTCTGGACCACCCCGGACAACGTCTTCGGCGACAGCGCCAAGCTGTACGCCCTGACCCTCCCGGCCGGCGGCCAGGAGTCGGTCGGCAGCGGCTGGAGCAACCTCTTCGGCGCCAAGAAGGAGGCGCCGGACACCGAGGCGACCACGTACCTGCGGGTCCAGCAGCGGGCGGCGGACGCGCAGTTCCTGAGCCTCGCGGTGCCGCGTGCCGCGTCGGCCGCGCCGCCGGTCTTCGCCGACCTGAGCCAGCCGGGCGCCCTGGCCGCGACCGTCGCGTACGACGGGCACACCGACACCGTCCTCAAGCAGGTGGAGGGCACCGAGCGGACGGCCGGCGGCCTCACCACCGACGGCCACCTCGGGTGGGCCCGGCAGGCGGGCGACGCGCTGACGGCGTGGCACCTCGTCGAGGGCACCCGGCTCGGCTACGGCGGTCGGGTCTACGCGACCGTGAGCGAGCGGCTCTCGCTCACCGCCGACCTCACCGCCGAGCATCCGGTGGTGGACGTCGCGGCGCGGTCCGGTCAGGAGTACGTGCTCAGCGTCGCCGGCCAGCACGCCGCGGCCACCTTCGAGGGTGTCGCGGTGGCCGGCGAGAGCGACGGCGAGATGACGAGCTTCCGGCTCACCGGGCCGGGCCGGCTCGTGCTCGGCGCCACCGGGCCGGCGTCACCGAGCCCGTCCACGGCACCGACCGCGTCGCCGGATCCCGCGGCAAGCCCCACGCCGGCCGCGTGACCTAAATCAAATCCGAAAGAACAGGCGTGGCAATCGCCGTACACCGCAAATGCTCCATAGGGTTTATAGGGGTAATTCGACCTATTTATTCCACGGGGGGCGATTGTCATGGAACGGGTCTTCGTTGTTGGCGCGGGCGTCGTCGGTAAGGCGACCGGCCATGGTTTCGCGGAGCGCGGGCACAAGGTCACGCTGATCGACGTCCTGCCCGAACGGGTGGAGGCGCTGCGCGCCGAGGGCCTCGACGCCCGCATCGGGCTCGACCTGCGCGACGAACCGGAGTCGTTCGTCTTCCTGACGCTGCCGACGCCGCACCACGGCCGGCGGTACGACCTGTCCGTATTCGAGCGCGGCGTCCGCGACGTGGGGGCGGCGCTGGCACAGGCCGACGCGGTACACACCGTCGTGGTGCGCTCCACCGTGCCGCCGCGCACCACCGAGGACCTCGTCCGGCCGCTGCTCGAGCAGGCGTCCGGCAAGGTCGAGGGCACCGGCTTCTGCCTGGCCAGCAACCCGGAGTTCCTGCGCGCCGCCTCGGCGGTGGAGGACTTCCGCTGGCCGTGGATGACGGTCATCGGCGCGCGGAGCAAGCGGGTGCGTGAGCGGCTGTCGGCACTGCTCGCCCCGTTCGGCGGGGAACTGCGGGTGTTCGACCAGCCCACCACCGCCGAAATGATCAAATGCGCGCACAACATCTTCAATGCCGCGAAGATCAGTTTCTGGAACGAGATGTGGCGGGTCTGCCAGGCGATCGGCGTCGACCACGACGAGGTGGCCACGACCGTCGCCCGTTCGGCGGAAGCCTCGTACAACCCGGAGTACGGCATCCGCGGCGGCGCCCCGTACGGCGGCGTGTGCCTGCCCAAGGACACCAACGGGTTCCTCGGCTTCGCGGCCCAGCACGAGATCGACATGCCCCTGCTGAGCGCGGTCGTCGACGTGAACGAGCAGATGGCCGACCTTGTCGAGCGCGAGCTGGCCACACTCCAGGCCGAGTCCGACTCCAGCGTGGCGCGCTGAGGCGGCCCGGATGCGCTCTGACGTACGGTTTCTCAGCGACTGGCTGTACTACCTGCCGATCGCGACCATCGGCCTGGTGCGCTGGGTCGGCTGGCTGGTCCGCCGCGTGCCGGCCGCCTTCTACCGGCCGGTGACCAACGACCACAGCGAGCCACTGACCGTGGTCGTGCCGGTCTACCAGGAGGACCCGCGGATCCTCGCGTACGCGATCGAGTCCTGGCTGCGCAACGACGTCGCCGAGGTGATCCTCGTGATCGACGAGAGCGACCACACGTGCCGCGAGGTCGCCGACCGCTACCCCGTGCGGGTCGTGGTCACCGACGTGCCCGGCAAGCGGGACGCCCTCCGGCGCGGCTGGGAGGCGGCCTCGACGCCACTCGTCGCGCTCGTCGACTCGGACACGATCTGGGCCGACGACGTCGCGGCGCGGGTGCGGATGCCGTTCGCCGACGCGGGCGTGGGCGGTGTGAGCACCCGGCAGAACGTCTACAACCCGGTCGGCTTCCTCCAGCGGGTCAACGACATGTACCTCGACTACCGCTACTTCGACGAGAACGCCGCGCAGACCGTCATGGGCCAGGCGATCTCCTGCCTGTCCGGCCGGACCGCCGTCTACCGCCGCGACCTGCTGCTGGAGGTCTCCGGCGACTTCATGGCGGAGCAGTTTCTCGGCGTGCCGTGCATGTCCGGCGACGACAAGTGCCTGACCTCGCAGATCCTCAAGCGCGGCCACCGCACCGTCCTCCAGCGCACCGCACGGGTCTGGTCCACGTTTCCCGGCAACCCGCGGACCTTCTTCCGGCAGCGGCTGCGCTGGTCGCGCAACACCTGGCGGTCGGACATCCGGGCGCTGTTCATCGACCGGTGGGCGTGGCGCTACCCGTTCCTGGCGTACACGATGCTGGACAAGGCGATCGGCTGCTTCACGCTGCTCGCCTCGCCGGTGTTCATGGCGCTCGCGGTGATCCGCCACGACTGGTTCTTCGTCGGGCTCCTCGCGGGCTGGTGGTGGTTCAGCCGGGCGGTCAAGATGCTGCCGCACCTGCGCCGCCGGCCCTCGTCGTTCTTCCTGATCCCGCCGTTCGTGCTGCTGTCGTTCGGCATGGCGGTCATCCGGATCATCGCGCTGGCCACGATCCGCAGGCAGCGGTGGCTGACCCGCCAGGTGGCCGTCGTGGACGGTGCGGTGGTCCGCACCGGCGAGCCCGCCCTGGAGGGCGCGTGAGACCCGCGCTGCTCGTGGCGGCCGCGGTGGGGGCCGCCGCGGCGCTGCTCCCACCCGCGCCGGCCACGGCCGCCGCCGACCGCGGCCGGGTCATCGTCCTGCGCCCGGGCCACGCCCAGCTCGTACAGGACGGCGTCGTACACCGGACCGTGCCGCTGCCCCGCCGGGCGGTCACCATCGCCACGCTGGTGCGGACGGTCCGGGATCCGGCCTGGGCCAGTCTGTCCCGGCAGGGAGAGGTCGTCCTGCGCGCCGGCATCTCCCAGCGCCCCGGCACCGAGCTCTACGTGCGGGCCCCGGTGCGCACGCTGCGCCTCGTCGACTCGGCGGCGTTCCTGGCCGGCACGCACGCCCGGGTGTACTTCCGCGGCGTCACCGTCACGTCGGCGCCCGCACCCGGCGGCCGCCCGGCGCCGGAGTCGCCGCACCGGCCCTACCTGCGCTACCTCAACCGGTCCACCGTCTCGATCGTGTCGAGCACCTTCGAGGGGCTTGGCTCGGCGTCCACCCGCAACCACGGCGTGACGGTCGGCGCGGGCGGTGTGCTGCACGCGGTCGACAGCACGTTTCGCGCCAGCAGCCGGGGCATCGACGTCTACCGCGCCGCCCGGGTCAACCTCACCCGGGTACGGGCGACCGGCAACACCGAGGCGGGCGTGCTGGTCAACCAGGCCGGCCGGGTGGCCTTCACCGACGTGACGGCCGGCGACAACCCCGGCACCGGGCTGGTGCTGCGTGGGCCGTTGCGCGCCCCGGCGCTGGTCCGGGTCGCCAGCGAGGCCAACGGCACCGGCGTCGAGCTCTCCCGGCTCGGCGGCGTGTCCGTCGGCCCGCTGCGCACCGCGCACAACCGGCGGTCCGGGGTGGTCCTGGACCGCTGCCCGCGGTGCGTGCTCGCCGGCGTCGACGCCACCGGCGACCGCACCGGGATCCTGGTGAAGCGGCAGTCGGCGGGCAGCACCGTCGACGGCGGCACCGTGCGGGCCGCCCAGCGGGTCGGCGTGATGGTCGCCGCCGGTGGCGTGCGGATCCGCCGGCTGACCGTCGAGTCGGCGGCCGGCGCGGTGGGGCTGCGCGTGCCACCGGGCGTGCCGGACGCCCGGGTCGAGTCCGGCGCGTTTCACGGCGGCGCGATCGCCGTGTCCACCGACGGCGAACGCACGAGCGTCGTCGACACCGCCGTGACCGGCGCCCTGACCGGCGTGCGGATCGGCGGCGACGCCACCACCGCCGTTGTCCACGGTCTGCGGGTGGCCAACTCCCGCACCGGAGTGCAGGCCAACACCGGTTCGCACGCCGTGACCATCGAACACCTGCGGATCGCCCAGAGTGGTGGGCAGGGCATCCGCTCCGCCGCCGACGGCATGTCCATCGTGGACAGTACGGTCGACGGCGCGGCGCTCGGCATGCACCTCAAGGGCGTCGCCACCGTGCGGCTCAGCAGCGTGTCCGCCAAGGACGAGGCGCTCTACGCCGGGCCGGGCGCGAGCGTGACGTTCACCGGCGGCCGGCTGGGCGGGGAGAGCGTGGGTGTACGGGCCCACGACCTGTCCGCCGTGGTGCTCGAGGACACCAGCGTCGAAGCGCCCACCGGTGCCCGCGGCCCCGTACGGCTGCGCGGCACCACCGAGCTGCCCGCGATGCCGGTGCGCTGGATCGCCCTGCTCGGCCTGCTCGTCGTCGCGGCCGCCATCACCCTCGAGGTGCTGCGCCGGCTCCGCGAACGCCGCGAGGAACGCACCGTCTCCGCACCCGACCACGTGACCAACACCGCCTAACCGAGGAACCGCTTGTTGTGATTCGCCGTAGCGCTTGTACCGTCACCGTCCTGACCACCGCCGCCGTCGCACTCACTCCGATCGGCCTGCCCACGCCGGCATCCGCGGCCGCCTGCACCGCACCGGTGCGGTACGCCGCGTCCACCAACACGATCTACCTCGTGGCCCGGCAGGCCTTCACCCTCGCCTCCATCAAGCAGGCCTGCCCGACCGCACCGCTCGTCCAGGTGGACGCGGCGCGGCGGGTGTGGCAGCTCGACGCCGACCTCGTACTGCAAAACGGGAGCACGCTGCGCCTGCACGGCGGCGAGGTGAAAACGCTCCGCCTGCGCAGCCGGCCCAGCGGCGCCGCGACCGAGGTCAGCCAGATCATGGCCAACCACGGCACCGTCGACATGCGCTCCACGAGCGTGACCTCGTGGGACGACCTCGCCGGCGGCCCCGACACCAACCCGGCCGTCCCGGCCGGCGGCGCCCGCGGCCGCGCGTTCATCCGGGTACTGTCCACACTGGCCGCCGACGGCCGCACCCCGCTGGAGTCCCGACTGGACATCGTGGACAGTGAGGTGTCGCACCTCGGCTACTACGGCGCCGAGAGCTATGGCGTCACCTACAAGTCGCGGCCCTGCGCGCGCACCGCGCCGGCGCTCTGCGCCCGGGTGAAGGTGACCGGGTCGCAGATCGGCAGCCGCTTCCACCACAACTACATGGGCACGTACACGTGGGGCGCGCGGGACATGGCGTTTCGCGGCAACCGGTACGAGCACAACGTGTCGTACGGCCTGGACCCGCACGACGCCTCGTCCAACCTCGTCATCGAGAAGAACACCTTCGCCCACAACGGCAACCACGGCGTGATCTGCTCGCAGCGCTGCGACCGGCTGCGGATCGTCGACAACGCCAGCCACGACAACGGCCGCCGGCCCTGGGCCGGACCCACCGGCGACTCCGACGTGGCCGGCCAGGTACACGGCATCATGATCCACCGCGGCGTCACCAACACGGTGATCTCCGGCAACCGGGTGTGGAACCACCCGCACGGCGCCGGCATCGCCATCTTCGACAGCGCCGGCAACACGGTCACCAACAACCAGCTCGACGACAACATGGTCGGCGTCCGGCTCTCGGTCGGCTCCGCCCGCAACACGATCAGCCGCAACGTGATCCGGACCAGCACGAAGTACGGCATCTTCCTCTTCAAGGGCACGGACCTGCCGACCTACAGCACGAGCAGCGGCCGCCCGACCGGCAACGTCTTCGACACCAACACCATCGAGGGCGCCGGCGCCAACCTGGTCAAGTTCACCGACGCGGACGGCAACCGGATCGCCGGCAGCACCGCCAGCGGCGCCCCACTGGTCTTCGTGAACTCCGCCGGCACCGTCCTCCAGGGCGTGCGGATGCCCGCCCGCCAGCAGATCGAGCTGGTCGGCTCGTCGCTGACGGTCGCCGAGCCCAAAGCCTCGCTCCGGCTGACCCTCGACGCGGCGAGCACCGCCAACCTGACAAGCGCCAGCGGCCGCGTCTTCACCGGCGGCCCCGCCACCACGGCCACCCCGTCCGGCACCCGCCTACACCTGACGACAGCCGCGTCGATAACCCCGCACCCGTTCACCGTCAAGCCGTCGTCCGGCACCGCCGCGGTCACCCCCACCGGCCCGACCACCGTCCGCATCACCGCCCAGACCGCCGGCACGTCGATCGCGTTCACCGTGTCCGGCCTACACGCCCGCGTCCGCTACACGGTCCGCCGCGACGGCACGACCCTGACGACGGTGACGGCGGACGAGGCCGGCGTCGTACGCTTCACCGCCACCGCTCCCACCACCGCCGCCCACGAATACACGGTCGGCCTACCCGCACCAGCCTGAGGCACCTTCGGTCCGCGACACCTGCGGATTTCCTGGGTACCTTCCCGCGGCCGGGAGTGGAGGCCGGCGGCTCACAAAGCGAGCCAAACCCCCGACCTCCACTCCGGGCCGCGTTCGGTCCATCCCCGCTCGCTCTCAGCGGCTCGGCGACGCGGCTCACGGCCACGGCGAATCGGCGGACTTCGCATTCGTCTCGCGGTCGGCGCTCCGCGCGACAGGAATGTTTCCACAATCCCGCGATCGGGCCGCTTGGGCGAAATCTCCGGATGACGGAACGCGGATCTCGACGCACCGGCAATCGCAATGCCGGACCGCGGCCCCGCTCGGTGGGCAAAGGCTTTTCGCTGTGGTGAGCGAAGCGGCGACCTGGCCGGCGCGGGTCCGTCCGGGGTAGATACCGGCCTTCGAGGCGGCGCGGCACGGTCGCGAGCATCGACCAGCCCGGCCTGGGCGGCCTGGGCGGGCAGACCTTGGCGTGCGGATGCCGGAACGCCGCCGTCCGTCCCGCCCCGGCGCGTGGACTCTCGGCTGGTCGAGGCGTCAGTGCCCGACACCGGGCGTTGCCGCTGCTCGACCACGCCAGACACGGGCGCCGAGGGCACGAGTCGCGCCGTCTCTCGTGGGCGGCTCTCACGCGGGCTCACCGCTCGAGTCGCACAAGAGCTGTCGCGCAGGCGGCGCCGGCGCTCGCCGTGACGCTGGGCCAGCCCCCAGGCACGATGACGCTCATGCGCGCCACGAAACTCCTCAGCCGCGGGAGAATAGTTACGCGACGCGGTCCGGTCACGCATTTTGGCAAGCGCCGCCGAGGTGAACAGCTGAAGCTGCCGCATCCACCAATTATCCCGCACCCGTAGCGAAATTTCTGCCCCGGACAGCGATCGATCATGCGCAATTTGCCTGGCCAGACCGTGCGGTTTCCGACATGCCAAGAGTTCGAATACGCGCGCTCAGTGTGGCTTCACTAAGGATCAGTCCGGGCGAAGACAAATCGTAAGCACGCGTAACCACAATGCCCGTTTCGGCCACTGCGGGAGGCCGCAGCTAAGGCGTCGTCGCCGCGAGTAACCGCGACGGCAGCATGAACAGCGCAACATTCCAGACCTAGGAGAGTTAGGGCGCCATTTCAACCCTAAGTCTCCTAGATCTCAAAGCCCCTCGCCGACCTGTTTACGCTCCGTTATCGGCATCCCGTCGAAGGGGCGACTTACCCGACGCCGTCTTCCATTCCTGGATCGGTGCCCACGTTCGACGTCCACGTTGGCCAAGAAACACAGCTCCCGCGGCGAGTCGGGCGCACCGCGACGAGCTGAGCGCACCGCGACGACCAGAGCGCGCGACGCGCGCCAGTCAAAGGCCCGCGTGCGCCGCGGTCGACCCCCGGGCGTGCGACGGCTACTACGTCACCTCTCGCCGGAGGCGGCGAGGTGGCGGTGACCAGCGGCGGACGGGTGAGGCCGCGGGAGCGACGGCATGGGCCACGGCGCACATCGCGGTAGCCCTCTCGAAATAGGTCTTCTAGGCAGCGAGCAGCCACCCCGTCAGGAGCACGAGCAGCACGCGTGCGCCTACCACGCCGGCGGCGGAGCCGGTGTGTTGGCGGAGCCAGCCGAGCAGCAGGCCCACCGCGAACGCGCAGGCGACCGACGGCGGTGAGCCGTAGCCCAGGAACGTGGCGGCGTAGACCGCGGCCGCGATCGGCACCGCGCGCTTTCCCACGACGCCGGCCAGTGCTGGGACCAGCAGGCCGCGGTACAGCAGTTCCTCGGGCACCACGGTCAGCGCCAGCACGGCGACCGCGGCGAGGCCGCCGGCCGGCAGTGGTGGCGCGAGCCAGGCCGCGAAGGGTGCTAGCGGGAGCGCCACGAGTGCCACGGCCGCCTGCTGGCGCCAGCCGCCCGGGCCGCGGCGTAGGAGGCGCCAGCACCTCGGGCGCACGCCGGCGACCACGCCTACGGCGACGAGGGCGGGCACCGCGAGTGCCGCGCTCCGACCGACCGGGCTGAGGTCGGCGGCCGGGATGGCCATCATGGACAGTCGCACTGCCGGAAGCGCGGCGAGCACCGGCAGCAGCATCGCGCCGGGGCGGTCGAGCGGCAGCAGCGGGCCGAGGCACGCGGCGAGCGCCAGCGCTCCGAACGCGGCCGCGCCGGATGGCACGTCCACGGTCAGCAGCAGCTCGGCGACGACGAGGCCGCCCAGGTAGCCGCCGAGAAGTGGCACGGGAAGTGCCGGCGCCGGCGCCGCGCCGTCCGGCGGGTGAGCCGGTGCCAGGCTAGGAGAGGTCACGGAAGCGCTCCAGGACGATCGCGGCGAAGACCACCAGCAGCGGCGCGGCCACCACGGTCAGCAGGTGCAGCACGTCGCGCCGCGGAAACGGGTCGGCGGACTGGATCAGCACGCGGGCGACGAGCACGGCGAGCAGGACGCCCAGCACCACGAGGCCGACCGAGACGGACGACGCCGCGTCGCCGCGGCCTAGGAACTCGGTCAGCGTGGGCGGCAGCGCGGGGCTCACGGCGCACCTCTCCGCAGCGCGGGTGCGAGGCAGGCGGTCGCGATCGCCACAAGGATCGCGAGGGCGGCCATCGGTGACCAGACGCCCGTGTACACCATGATCTGGGTGACCAGCATGCCCAGCGCGAGGCTGAGGCCGACGCCGAGCATGGTCTCCATCAGCCGGTCGGCCACGCCGATCAGCCGCACCACGGCGATCCCCGGGACGGCGAGGACGTAGAGGATCACCGGCACCGCGCGGGCCGGCGCGTCGAGCGCGGCGAGCAGCAGGACGGTCGGCCCGGAAAGCAGCAGGAGCAGCGGCGCGCCGCTGCGGCGCCACCACGGCGGCCGGCCGCCGGTGACCGGGCCGGGTCGGGCCGGGAGCGGGTCCGGTCGCAGGATACGGGCGGGAACGCTCATCGGTGCCTCCTAAGCCAGGACGAAGATCTTGGCGCCCTCGCGGGCGTAGACGAGCCGGAACAGGCCGGAGGTGGCGACCTGGCGCTCGATCGCCTCGCCCCAGCCGGATGGCCTGCCGAAGAACGACTCGGCCATCACGTACTGGCCCGGCGTCAGGATCAGGTAGGCGCCGCGCGGGTTGGTGCGCATCGTCGCCTCGATGTCCGTCACCTCGTCGGGTCCCCGGTCGTCGGTCAGCGGCGTGTACCGGTACTCGTCGACGTGCCGCGCCCGCCACGTCACGTTGAACGTCAAGGCCACGAACGTCGAGCCCGGTGCCGCGTTGGCGTACAGCCATTCGACGGCGGCCACGTCGCCGGGGCGTACTCGCTCGAAGCTCTCGTTGCCGTAGCGGGCCACGAAGAACGCGCCGGTCATGGCCAGGCTGACCACCACGGTGAGCACCGCCGCCACCGCGGTGTGCCGCGCCGGCAGCAGCGCGGCGACCGCCAGGACGACCGCGAACGGCAGCGCGAAGAGGTACACCCGCAGGAACACCTCGCCGCCGTAGCTCTGCGCGAACAGCAGCAGGAACGGGGCCAGCGCGAGCACGAACACGGCCAGGTCGCCGCGGCCGCGCCGCATCGAGCGCCAGGCCCCGAACGCCGCCAGCCCCCACACGCCGAGCGTCAGCCACTGCCGCACCCGCAACGCGAACAGGTGCCCGGGGTCGCCCCGCACGCGGTCGGCGATTCCACTGTCGACGGTCTGCCCGAGCCGCCCGAACGACGTGAGGAGCTCGTCGAGGTGGCCCGACCAGTACGCCTGCGCGAGATAGCTGAGGTAGCCGGCCAGGATGACCACGAGCAGGGCGGGCAGCGCGCGTACCGCGCAGCGGCGGGCCAGCACCAGCGTCACGACCGGCGCGACCATCGCGACCGGGGTGAGCTGGTGGCTCATCGTGCTCGCGGTGAACAGCAACAGCACCACGACCATGACGCCGGCGAGCGTCCGGCCGCCGGCGGCGACCGGCTCCGGCTCGCCGCGCAGTGGTGCCCGTGGCAGCCCGGCCAGGCGCAGTATCCACATCGGACGCGGGAGCCGGAGGGTGCGACCGGGTGGGCCGGCGCCGTGCCGCGGCCTTCCGTGCTGGCGGTGCCGCAGGCGGTCCAACCTGGACGTGCGGAACCACACCAGCAGCGCGACGAAGATCAGCAGGTAGAACAGGAAGTTGACCGCCTGCGGCGAGAAGTAGTCCTGGCCGACCCAGTTCGCCGGGACGAACAGCCACACCACGAGCCAGGCGCCCGGCGAGTCGGGGAAGCTCAACCGGGCCAGGCGGTACACGACGGCCGCGTAGCAGAGGTTGGCCGCGACCGGCATCCAGTCGAGCAGCGGCATCGCGTCGGGCAGCCCGGCGACGCGGGTGAGCATCGCCGACAGCGTGAAGAAGCCCGGCCAGCTGAAGCGGGCGTCGAGGTCGGGCGCCACCTGGCCGGTGCGGGCGATGTAGTCCGCGAACCCGACGTGCAGCCACGCCGGCACGAAGCGCGGCATCGACTCCACTATGGAGGCCGCGCCGTGCAGCAGGACGGTGAACGCGACCACGTAACCCGCCAGCACGACCGGGCGCGCGGCCAGGAAAAGCGCGGCGGCGAACCCGACGGTGAGCAGCAGGATCGCGGCCCAGAAGCGCATCGGCAGCACGTCCACGAGACCGAGTGAGCCGATCGCGTCCTCCTCGGCCCCGCGCAGCGCGGCGTGGCCGGCCAGCAGGGCGACCGGGGCGGGTGCGGCGGTCGCGACCTCGGCCACCCGGCGCCACGCGGTGGCCGGCCGGAGGGCGCGCGCGGGCATCGCGCCGGGCCCGCTCACGGCGCGCTCCGCACCAGGCGCACGAGGGCCGGCGCCACCGCCGCCGCCACCGCGAGCTGGGCCACGAGGTACGCGGCGCCGACGCCGGTAACGCCCCAGGACGGCATGGTGAGCACCGCGAGGGACACCACGATCGTGCTGACCGCCGCCTCGGCGAGCACGATCCGCCCGACCTGGCGGCGCACCCGGCAGGCCGCGACGTAGACCGCGACCGCGAAGCGCGGCACCACCGCGAGGGCGAAGAGCCGCAGCGGGGTGGCGCTGTCCCGGACGTACTGGTCGCCGAACGGCAGCAGCAGCATCGGGGCGAACGCGCACAGCACGAGCGCGCCGGGGGCGAACAGCAGCAGCCCTTTGCGCAGCAGGTGCCGGGTGTACGTGGCGAGGTGTCCCGGCCGGGCCGCGCTCTCCACGGTCAGCGACATCCCGAAGTGGTCGGCGATCAGCCCGATCGAGCCGCCGACCAGCCAGCCGACGTAGAAGACGGCGTTCGCCTCGGCGCCCAGCACCGCGGTCACCAGCACCGGCAGCGCGTTCGTGCCGGCCTGGAGGAAGAGGAACGCGACGTAGTCGAGCGTCACGAAGCGGATCAGCACGCCACGTCCGGGCAGCCCGCCGGTCCACTGTGTCCCGTCGAGGCGCGGCAGCAGGCGGCGGTAGACGAGCAGGGTGACCGGGACAATCGCGACGGCGACCGGCAGGCTCCACGACAGGAAGATGCCCAGGCCCGGCACCAGCAGGGCGAAGGGCACCAGCAACAGGACCTTCGCGAGCCCGAAGGCCGCGTTCTCCACCGGCACCCAGGCGGCGCCGCGCAGCGCGGTCAGCACGCTGTCCTGCAACGTGAACACGCTCCACGCCGCGACCGACAGCACGAACGCGGACGCGGCCAGCGGCGAGGACGGCCGCACGACGACGAGGAACACCGTGCTCAGCAGCACCGCCGCGGCGCAGCTCGCGCCGTACGCGGCCGCGACGAGCCGCCCGCCGTCGCGGCCCGCCGTCGGCAGGAACCGGGCGAGGGCACCGTTGAGGCTGAGCTGGGAGACGCTGCTCAGCAGCAGCATCGTCGAGACGACCGCCGCGCCGGTGCCCACGTCCTCGGGGGTGTACAGGCGGGCGGCGACGACCCAGTACACGCCGCCCAGCAGCAGGCTGGCCACGGTGTTGAGGCTGAGCGCGTACACGTTGGTGTAGAGCGGGCTGCGCACCCCCAAGGCCGTCATGACCCCGGCCCCAGTGCCCATCGGAAGCGGCGCCAGACCCGCCAGCCCTTGGTGCGCAGCCGCTCGCCCCGCCAGGCCAGCGGCCGGCCCTCGCCGCGCAGCAGGGCGTCGATGCCGGCGGCGCCGGCGTCCCGCTCGACGAGCACGCGGGCGATCGCGTACACGTCGTCGCCGCCGTGGCTGAGGGCGTGCTTCACCGCGCAGGCGGAGGTGTACCCGGCCAGCAGCACCGCCCGCCGCACCCGGTCGCCGTGGTATCCGAACGGGTAGGCGAACGAGTCGACGGCGGCGCCCAGCCCGTCCTCCAGCACGTGCCGGCTGCCGGTCACCTCGGCGCGCAGCTCGTCGGCGCCGAGGCAGTCGAGCGGCCGGTGGGTGTGGCTGTGCGAGCCGATCTCGACGCCACCGGCCCGCAGCGCGGCGAGCTGGTCCCAGTCGAGCTCCGGCCGGCCCGCGCCGATCCGCCCGGTGACCACGTAGGCGGTCGCCCACAGCTTGTACCGCAGCAGCACCGGCAGCGCGGCCGTGGCGAGGTCGCGGTACCCGTCGTCGAGGCTCACCAGCACGGGCCGCTCGGGCATCGGCAGGTCGCCCAGCAGCCAGGTGGCGTACCGGGTGACGGTCAGCGGCGTGCACTGGCGCTCCTTCAGCAGCGCCATCTGCTCGTCGAAGTCGCCCGGCGACACCGACCAGCGCAGGGTCCCGTCGTGCGCGTCGTCGCTGATGCTGTGGTAGCACAGCACCGGGACGGCGGTCGGCCGCAGGTCGTTCACGACCGCGCTCGTTCCGACCCGAAGCACACCGCCCACGCGTAGTAGGCGAGCCCGAGCGCCATGCCGCACAGCTCCAGCGCGGTCAGCGAGGCCGGGTAGCCGTCGCGCTTGCCGGCGTTCTTCGGCGACCGCGGCCAGAAGGCGTACACGATGCCGCGCGGCAGCCGCCGGATCAGCTCGCGCCGGCCCACCCGGTCGGCCGTGACGAGGCTCTTGGCCATGACCGCGCCGAGGCCGACGCCGTACGCGTAGATGGTGCGCCGCAGCGCCCGCAGCTCCCGCTTGTGCGCGTGCCACACGATCGCGGACGGCTCGTAGGCGAGGGCGTGCCCGGCCAGCACCAGCCGCATCAGCACGTCGATGTCCTCGCCGGCGGGTACCGCGGCGGGTGAGCCGAGCACCGGGTCGAAGCCGCCCAGCGCGCGCAGCACACCGGTGCGGAAGGCGACGTTCGCGCCGGTGCCGTAGGTGCCGGGCAGGTACGGGTACAGCGACCGCGGTGCGGCGGCCACCCGGCGCACCCGCCCGCGCTCGACCGTCTCGTACCCGCTGGCGTCGAAGCGGCGCCGCAGGCAGCCCTTGCCGAAACCGCCGTAGCGCTCGATCCACAGCTGGGCGGGCGTCTCCAGCTCGCGGGCGAGCACGTGGCCGGTGACCGCGGCGACGCCGGCGTCCGCGAAACGGTCCACGAGGGAACGCAGCCACCACTGGTCGACCACCACGTCGTCGTCGGCGAACGCCACGATCTCGCCGGTCGCCTCGGCCAGCCCGCGGTTGCGCGCGTACGCCACGCCGTGCCGGGGCTCGGCGACGTACCGCACCCGCGGGCCGTAGGAGGCGACGAGGCCGGCGGTGCCGGGCCGCTCCGGCCGGTTGTCCACCACGACGATCTCGTAGTGTGGATAGTCCAATGTGGTCAAGCTGGCCAAGGCCTGGCGCAGGTGCGTCTCCCGGCCGCAGGTCGGCACGACCACGCTGGCGAACGGCGTCTCGGCCGGTGCCCGCCGGACCTGGTGGTCGATCTCCCAGCCGAGCTGGCGCCGGATCAGCTCGGAGAGCGCCGGCGCGGTGAGGCCGCCGGGCGGGAGGTCGGTGCGGAGCACCCCGAGGACCTCCCCCCGCACGCGGACCAGCACCCGGGCGGCGGCGTACCGGTCGTCGGCCGGCACCGCCGGTATCCCGTCCTCCAGATCCACCGCGAGGACCCGCTCCGGTGGAGGCGGTCGCTTGTGGACGAAGTAGCCGGCCCGTGCCACGAGGTAGGCGCCCGCGGTGATTGCCAACCCCGCGACCACGGCCCCCGCCTGGCGCAACCTTCCGGCGGTCAGCGAACGCCAGAAGGCGCGGGGCAGCGTGTGGCGCACGTAGTCCCGCTCGGCCGACAGCGCCGCCCCGGCGCCGGCAAGCTGGGCCACGACGGCCTTGGAGCGGCCTTCGGCGGCGCAGCGGCGGCGGAAGTACCGCCAGGTGCCGCGCTCGGCGGGCACCCGGTGCCGCACCGCCGCGGCCGGGTCGTAGAGCACCGTGCCGCGCAGGCGGATGCACAGCTCGGTCTCCTCGCAGCCGGCCGCGTCGCCGCCGACCCGGCCGAGCGCCGGGTCGAAACCGCCGGCCCGCAGCAGCGCGTCGCGCCGGAAGGACATGTTGCAGCCGATCAGGTTGCGCACCGGCGCGACCGCCCGCGGCAGCCCTGTATGCGCGCAGCCGACCACCCAGTCGAACTCGGGCGGCAGCCAGCGCGGCCGCCCGGTCTCCCAGTCCGGCACCGCGGCACCACCGGCGGCGACGACGTCCGGGTCGGCGTACAGCCGGGTGAGCCGGGCGAGCCACTCGCCGTCCGCCTCGGCGTCGTCGTCGAGGAATGCGACGATCTCCGTGCCGGCGTGGGCCACGCCGGTGTCGCGGGCGCCGGAGAGGCCGCGCGGCCCGGCGTTGGGCACCACGGTCACGCCGGGGAACGCGGCTGCCGCCCGGGCCAGTAGCGCCGGGTTGTGGTCGATGACCAGCACGACCCGCTCGGCGGCGGTCCGCTGGGTGCGTGCCGAGCGGACCGCACGGACGATCATCGGCCAGCGGCGCGAGGTGTAGGCGCAGATGACGACGGTGGGCTCAGATACGGGCGAGTACGCGGTCGACGTTGCCGCGTAGCCAGCGTGGGTTGTCACGGTGTCCCTCCGAGTCGATGAAGAGCGCGACGTGGCGCAGCCAGTAGAGAAGGAGGGCGGGCCGCTCGGGCATGCCGTCCAGCCAGGACAGTGCGGTCCCGGTGTCGACGCGCAGCGTGGCGGCCAGGCCGTGGCGCAGCGCGCGGACCACCACGTCCCCCAGCTCGGCGCGGGTCGCCATCACTCTGATGTGGACGAGGTCGTGCAGCGGGAGCTGGCCCGGGCCGGCGCGGTCCCAGTCGACGATCCCGGTGACCCGGCCGCCCTCGGCGAGCACGTTTCCGGTCCAGAAGTCGCCGTGGATCCAGCTGGTGCGGGCGCGGCGTCCGGCGACGGCGGTGACGAGCTCGGCCCGCAGCCGGTCGGCCCCCCGCCCGATCCGGCGCAGCGGCCGATCGATCCACGCGTCGACCTCGGCCGCGCCGAGCACCGTCCACTGTGCGGTCCGGGCGTGCAGGTCGGTGACGACCCGCTCGGCGCCGTCGAGGGTACGCGCGGGCGCACCCGGCAGCGCCTCCTCCACCCAGTACGGCCGTCCCGCCAGTGCGGCCTGGCCAAGCGGGCGGGGCACGACCGCGCGCCAGCCGGCCAGGCGCGGGTCGGCGTACAGGGCGGCGAGCGCCGTGGCCTGCCGGCGCAGGTTCTCCGCGCCCTCGGCGGTGTGCGGCACCTTCAGCACCACCCGCCGGCCGGTCGCGTCGCAGCTGGCCACCGCGACCGCCACGAGCGTGTCGCTGACCCGGACGCGGGTGACCCGCCAGGCCGGGCCGGGCAGCGTGGCGGCGGCGGCGGAAAACCAGGCCCGCGACGGCCGTCTCATCGCAGCCGCCGGGACGCGTGGAGCCGCCCGATGTGGGCCAGGACGTCCGCCAGCACGACCTCGGGCGGCCGGTCGCTGTCGATCCGGACGGCGCGCGGGACGCGGTCGGCGATCCGGCGGAAGTGCGCCCGCTCGGCCTCCAGCTCGGCCCGGCCCCGGTCGCCGCACCGCCGCGCCATCACACCGCCCGGTGCGTCGAGGACCACGGTCAGGTCGGGCGCCGGGCAGGAGCGGCGCAGCAGCCACAGGTACGGGCGCTTGAGCCGGACCAGCGGCGGGCTCGGCGGGAGCATGGCGTCGTACACGTACCGGTCGAAGACGACAAGCCGCCCCAACGCCCGGTGCCGCAGCGCGCCGAGGTACCGCCACCACACGAGGGCGGGCCGGAGTGCCACACCGACCGGTCCGGGCGAGGGCGCCCCGCTGCGTGGCCACAGTCCCATGTAGACAAGGCGCACGGGCCGGCCGGACCGGGCCGCGATCCCGACGGCGAGCGTCGACTTGCCGGCGCCGTCCGGGCCGAGCAGCACCACGCTCGCGCCGCGCCGGTTCCACGCGCGCAGCAGCGGCCGGGCCGTGCGCAGTACCGCCGCCCGGGTACGCGCCGCGCCCACGGCTACCGGCGCCGCCCGCCACCAGGCACGCACCACCAGGGGTCGTACGGCGACGAGTGCCGGCCAGCGCCCGGCCCGGGCGTGCGCGAGCAGGATCGCGATCGGTACGCCCGGGGGCAGCGCCCGCACGACCGGGCCGGACAGCGAGGCGGCCGGGGCGAGCGTGCCGAGCCGGCGCCGGTGCCGGTCGGCGAAGCCGCCGCGGTCGAGCAGGCAGTGCAGCAGCAGCGCCCAGAACTCGTCCTCCGGCGCGAGCAGCCAGGCGCCGTCCGCCCGCCGCCGCCGGGTCAGGCAGGCACGCGCGGCCGCCATCCGCAGCTCGCCGCGCCGCCCGAAGGCGAAGCCGGTCATCAGGTCGAACCGCGCCCACCCGGTCAGGAACGCGCCGGACCTCCGGCGCCGGCCCACCCGGCGCAGGCCGCGCCGCTCCAGCGCGGCGATCGCCCGGTCCAGGTCGGCCGGGGCGACCAGCACGTCGACGTCCCGCCCGCCGGCGCAGCCGTGCATCAGCGACCACCGCACGCCGGCACCGTCGAGTGCGGACAGTCCCGTCTGGACGGCGGTCACGGCGCACCTCCCGCCGGTACGTACCGCACCTCGTACGGCGGCAGCGTGTCGACGGCGACGGAGCCGGTCCGCCCGTTCAGCCGGCCGACGTGTGGCGCCGGCCAGGCGACGGGCGTCGCGGCCGGGTCGGCGAGCACCTCCTGCATCCACGCCAGCGCCTCGGCGAAGGCCAGCGGGCGGCCGCCGCCGGCCACCTCGGTGGAGCTCCACAGCGCCGGCGGCCGTACCCCGTGTGCCTCCTCGGCGCCGCGCTGTGGCTGCCAGACCAGTGCCACGGCCGCGCCCTGCTCGGCCATGTGCAGCAGCGCGGTGACCGCGGTCGCCAGCAGCCGCGGCTGGCCGCCCGAGTCGGCGCGGCCCACGTGGAACTCGCTCCACCACACCGGCAGCGGGGTGATCTGCCGCAGCCAGGCGGTGACGGCCCCGAAGACCGCGGTGTTGACCCGGGCGTCGCGGGACAGCGGCCCCTCGTCCCGGGTGACCATGCCGGCGTCCACGGCGACGAAGTCCGCGCCGTGCTTGTACCGCAGCCAGTAGCCGAGCACGTCGAGGCTGCGCTGGTCGACGGTCCCCCACTGTCCGGAGAGGACGGACGGGTGCCCGCCGGCCGAGCGGCTGGCCCAGGTCTCCACCACCACGTACGGCCCGCCCACCGACAGTCCCGGGTCGCGCCGCTTGAGCGCGTCGTAGACCGTGTTGTAGAGGCGCGTGTAGGCCTCGTAGTCCCAGCGCTCGGCGGCGTCGTCCCAGAAGCCCTTCAGCTCGTTCCACACCTGGAAGTGCCGCACGTCCGGGTAGCGCTCGGCGGCCCGCACCGCCAGGTCGGCGAAGTCGCCGTAGTGCTCGGGCAGTGGCGCGGTGTGCAGCCTGTTCCAGTCGGTCTCGCCGGCCCGGCCGCCCTTCATCCAGTCCGGCGCGCAGCAGAGGGTGAGGACCGGCGTGCCGCCGGTGGCGCGGATCAGCTCCATGCGGCGGTCCAGCGACTCCCAGTCGTAGACGCCCGGCGCCGGCTCGGGGTTGAGCGCGCCCCAGCCGAACAGATGCTGGTTCTGGTACGTCGCGGCCGCCCTGAGCACGCCGCGCGCGGAGTCGATGGCGGCCTCGTCGCCCCAGTCGTCGATGGAGTACTGGGTGTGCGTCACGCCCACCGCGAACCCGCTCGGGTGCGGCCGGTGGCCGGCGGGCGCCGCCCAGTCGTACCCGGACACCACCGGCGCCGACTCCTGGCGCGGTGGCAGCGCGGTCAGCGCGAGCAGCGCGGCCAGGCCCGCGGTCCCGACCACCACCCACCGCGCCGCACCCATGGCTAGCTCCGGTCCGCCCGCGCCCGCAGGACCCGCCGTGCCGCGGCCTGCGCCCGGCCGGCCACCGCGGAGACGGGCACGGTCTCGATGTCGTACGTGGCGTAGTGCTGCGCCACCGCACCGAACCGGCTCTTGAAGAGCGCGAGCGGCGAGTCCGGTGCGGAGTCGCCCATCTGGTAGACCGCGCATCCCGCCTCGACCGCGTCCTCGATGGCGGTGCGCTGCAACAGGTAGTTGGCGTAGCAGGGGCCGGCGAGCCGGTCCGCCATCGCGCCGCGCCAGTAGACCGCGGTGCCGGTGCCGAAGAGGACGACGATCACGGCGACCGGCCGGCCGTCCAGGAACGCGCCGTAGAGCCGGCAGGCGATGGCCCGGTCCGCCATCACCGCCCGCAGCTTGCGTGGCGGCTCCCGGCGGGCCGCCCGCCACCGGGCCAGCGCCGGGGGCACACCCTCGTGCCGCGCCCAGCGGTCCACCGACTCCGCGTACAGCGCGTGGAAGACCGGCAGCAGCCGGCCGGTGTCGTCTCGCTCGACGGTGACGCCGTGGCGCTCGGCGCGGCGCGCCCGGTTGCGGGCGTCGGAGTGGAAGCGGGTCCGCCACACCCGGTCGAAGCCGCCGTCCAGCGGCAGCGCCTGCGACATCCGCCGTTCACGCCGTACGCCGGCCGGCATCGCCGCCTCCCACACCGCCGCGTACGCCGGGTCGGGTCTGATGTGGACACCCAGCGCGCGCAGGCCGGCCAGGTCGGCGCCGACCAGGCGCACGTCGCCGGGGCGCACCCCGCCGTCCGCGACGATCCCGCCCGGCCCCCAGCCCAGCGGCAGCGAGGCGCCGCGTCCCCGGCGCCATACCAGCGGGAGCACGAGGCGCCGCCCGTCACCGACCTCGTAGAGCCGCGACGCGTCCCGGTAGCCGCCGACCGCGCAGACGCACCGCAGCCAGGCGGGCGTCTGGCTGGGTAGGTCCGGCGCCGGCCACTCGCTGGCCGGCGCCGGGCGCGGCAGGGCGACGGTCATCGGGTGACCTCCAGCACCGCCCACCAGTCGCGCAGGGCGCGCTGGTCGATCGGGTCCACGACCGGCCGCGGCCGGCGGGAGACCCGCTCCCGGAGCAGGGTGCGCAGCACGCGCTGCCCGTCCCGGAACGTGTGCAGGTGCGAGCTGCCCGACAGCCGGGGCAGCTCGTAGCTGGGCACCTCGGCGATGCGCAGGTTGGCCTTGAGTGCGTGCACCGCGAGCTCGGTCTCGATCTCGAACCCGTGCGCGGTGAGGGCCAGCGCGGGCAGGCAGGCGCGCCGGAACGAGCAGTACCCGTAGCACAGGTCCGTGAAGCGGATGAGGAAGAGCCCGTTCGCCATCCGGACGAGCGCCTGGCTGCCCAGCCGGCGCAGGGGCGTGAGGTCGGTGGAGCCGCCCCCGCTGAGAAAGCGCGAGCCTTTGACGAAGTCGTACCCGTTCAACAGCGGCGTGACGAACCGGTGGATCTCCTGCGGGTCCATGCTGCCGTCGGCGTCGATCATCACGATGATGTCGCCGCTGGCGGCCGCGAACCCGGTCCGCAGCGCCTCACCCTTCCCACGGGCACGCTGGGTCACGACCACGAGGTCCGGGCGGACCGCACCCGCCACCTCCCGGGTGCGGTCGGCCGAGCGCCCGTCCACCAGCACCACCTCGTCCACCAGTGCCGGCATCCGGCGCAGGACCCAGGCGATGTTCCGCTGCTCGTTGAGGGCGGGGACGACGACGCTGATCCGAGGTCGGAGAGCGTGGCCGTCGATCCGGAGCGGCGCCAGGGCCGATCGGCCGCGCGCCCGCCACGTCAATGTCGTCATGGGTTCCCCGCCTCCCAGGTCGGCGTGCGTCAGGTAACCCTCCGTGGCTAACACCACTTCCGTTGTCGCTGCGTCACCGTGCCGTCACACTGGGCTACTACCGCCGGGTAGTCACCGGATCGCGGATAACGGACCGGTGACCAGCTAGAAAAGCGGGACGTATGTGGGAGCAGCGGCCACGTTCGGTCGATTGACCCTGCGACAAATGGGGACAAACCTGGACTGGTGTTCGGCGTCTTTCCCACCCTCGTGTGGTCGATGACCCTCATCGACCGCTGGGAGCTGCGGAGCGGCGCCGACCCCGTCGCCACCACCCCCGCCGTCCAGCGACTCGCCGCCTTCCTCGCCCTCCAGGGCCCGCACGACCGCGCCTGGATCGCCGGCCAACTCTGGCCCGAGTGCAACGAACGCCACGCCCACGGCGCCCTCCGCTCCGCCCTGTGGCGGATCCGGCACCAGCACCCCGGCCTGGTCCGGACCGCGCGCGGCGCCATCGCCCTCGACCCCGCCGTCCGCCTCGACGTCGACCGCATCCTCAGCCGCGCCGCCGCCATCCTCGAGGAGGGCCAGACCCCAGCGGACGCGCTGACCGTGCTGTCCGCAGGCGACCTGCTTCCCGGCTGGTACGAGGACTGGGTCATGCTCCACCGCGAACGCCTGCACCAGCTACAACTCCACGCCCTGGAGCACCTGGCCGCACTCCTCACCCGCGACGGCGACTACCACCGCGCGCTCCAGGCCGGCCTCACCGCCGTCCGCCTCAACCCACTGCGGGAAAGCGCCCACCGCGTGGTCGCCCAGGTCCACCTCGCCGAGGGCAACATCTGCGAGGCCATCCGCCAGTACGAGCAGTGCCGCCACATCCTCGCGAACGAACTGGGCATAGTCCCCACCCGCCACTTCCGCGGGCTGCTCGCCCCCCACCTCGCCGCGCACACCACCCCGCCGTCACCCGTCGCCGCCTCCGGGTCGCACCTGTCGTGACGTTTCCACTCACGCGGATTTGCCCCCGTCCGCGTCACCTGCGGACCGCATGCGCGCTCGCCGAAACCCCCGACCTCCACTGCCAGGTCCGCGGTGCAAGCCCGCGGCCTCGCCGTCCGCTGTTGGTTGCGGTTAGCGCGCCTCCGGCGGGGCCTCCGGCTCCGGCCGGGCCGTCCCCGGCTTGGTTCGTTCTGTTGGTGGGGTGGCTGCGGCTAGGGGCCGACCGACCGGCGGATCGCCGGCCCACGTTCCCACTCGTTGGGGATGTGGCTCAGCATGTGGACGGCGTCAGGATCGTTCGCCCGGAAACGACACGACACGCCGGGAAGAGTGCAGGTATCGGGCGAACGATCATGCACGCCGCCGCTGCGGCCCTGACATCTCCCACGTGACGGGGGTCTAGACGACCACGATCACCAGGACTTCCCCACCCTCGCCGCCGATCAAGGCCTTGCGGCGACACTCGGTGCGTGGCGGGTGCTTTGGCTGGAAGTGCGGCTGGCGCGGGCAAATCCGCTTGGGGGAAACGGCGCGGCTACACCCCGCTGCGGAGGTCGGGCAGGAGCTCGTGGGTGAAGGTGATGTGGTCGAACGTGACCGTGCAGCCTTCGCCCATGGGTGACTGGGCGACGAAGCCGACCCGCACCGGTGCCGCGCCCTCGCCCAGGGCGAAATGGCGGACGAAGTGCCAGTGGCCGCCGTCGACGCTGGCGTGGAAGGCCCAGTTGGGGCCCAGGCGGGAGACCCGCAGCCACAGCGGGTCGCCGGGCGGGACGGTGAAGGAGTTGGCGTCGTCGGAGAGGCCGCGCGTGACCACGGAGACGGCCATGGTGTCGCCTTGCGGGGAGCGTTCGAAGCAGAGCTTGCCCCAGGTCGACTCGTCGACCCACACCAGCAACGCGCCGGCGTCGTAGGTGCCGGCGAAGTCGACACGGACGCGGGCGGAGAGCTGAAACGGGCCGTCCGGCGGTGTGGCAAGGGTCGGGTCCGCGTTGAGTGTGGGCGCGGAGCCGCCGGGGTCGACGAAGAGGTCGGTGCGGGGCGCGGCGGTCAGGCGCAGCTCCGCGGGCAGGTCCGTGATGATCAGCGTCATGCGGTCCACGCTAGTGGAGCCGGCGACGCCCGGTCGCCGGCTCCACCGTCTCGTGGTGGCTAGATCCTGCCGGCGCCGGCGCCCGAGGTGACGGTCGCCTTGACGGTGCCTACGTTCTCCGCCGTGTAGCCGTACGGGATGGGGTCCACCGTCCCGTTGACCTCGCAGGGTCCGGAGTTGGTGAGCGAGTTGTTGCGCGCCACCAGGCGGCCCGGGTCGGAGTCCGCGTAGCCGCTCGCCGACCAGCACGCCTGCTGCACGTTTTCGAACACGTTGCCCTCGACGAGCACGCCGGCGTCCATCGTGGACGCGATGGCGTACGAGGAGGTGTTGTTGTTGACGTTCGTGTAGTAATTGTTGAACACGTGCACCGTCTCGCCGAAGCGCACGCGCGGGCTGCGCTCGAAGGTGCGGTCGAACCAGTTGTGGTGGTACGTGATCCGCAGGTGACCCACGTCCTCGCCCGCGTTGCCGTCGGAGTGGCCGACGAGTGAGGTCTTCCAGTGGTCGCGGACGACGTTCCACGAGATCGTGATGTAGTCACCGGCGTGGGTGATGTCGATCATGCCGTCGTAGAAGTCGACGTCGTCCTCGATGGTGCTGGAGAGCGTGTTGTGGTCGATCCAGATGTGGGTGGCGTTCTCGATCTGGATCGCGTCGCCGCCGGGCACGCCGCGGATGTTCATGTTCTGGATGATGACGTTGGCCGGCTGCATGTCCTCGATGTTGAGGGTGGTGCCGGAGACGCCGGAGCCGGCGCCGACGCCGCGGATCGTCTTGTTGGCGGTGACCTCGATGGTGCCCGAGCCGCTGAGCATCCCGTTGACGAGGATCGTGCGGGTGCCCGACGCCTGCGCCTGGGTGCGCAGGTCGTTCCAGTTGCTCACGGTGACCGTCGCACCGCCCGCGCCGCCGGTGGTGCCGCCGGCCTGGGTGGCCCAGCCGACGATCCCGCCGGGCTGCGGTGGGTTGCTGGTCGGCGGCGTCGAGGGCGACACCGAGGCGGAGGGCGACACCGACGGTGAGACCGACGGCGAGGAGGGTGTCGTCGGGCTGGGGCCGGCCGCGTCGGTCACCAGCACGTCGTCGAACGAGCCGGCCGTGTAGTTGGCCACCAGGCCCGCGCGCCCGGTGGCGTACGAGCTGTCCGATGTGGACACCAGCTGGGCGCCGTTGACCGAGCCGACCAGCGAGCTGCCGGTCGCGCTCAACGTCAGCGTGTACCAGGTGCCGGTGCTCGCCGAGAAGGACGCCGACGCGAGCGTGGTGGTCGCGCCCTTGCGGATCTGCACCGAGGTCGGCGTGAGCACCAGCGCGTAGAAGCTCGACGTGCTCTGCACGCGGGCCGCCACCCCGATCCCGCGCGAGCCCGAGCTGCTGAACGTGTTGGCCCGTACCCGGGCCGAGGCCGTGGCGGTGGTCCACGAGGTGGAGCCGGCCAGCGCCTTGGCGCTCGCGCCGGTGCCCGACTGGGAGTAGGCGCCGGACGAGACCGACCAGGTGCCGCCGGAAGTGCTCCAGCCGCTGGCGTTGCCGTCGTCGAAGTTGTCGGAGAAGAGCGTGGCCGCGTTGGCCGCGCTTCCGATGGTGAACACGAGTGCGGTGGCCGCCGCGGTGATGCCGGCCACCAGCGCGATCTGATGGCGTCTTGCCTTCTGCATGGAAAGGACCTCCCCGCGCTGGAATGCGCTTTCCTGCCAACGTAGGAAGAAGGAATCAAACCAGTCAATGGGGGCCATGTGCAGGTTTGTTGCACCAAATCCGCTCAACACGGCATGCCGACGCGGCGGTCGGTCCAGATATGCGCGTTATTCGGTGGGTTTAGCGGAGCCTCAATTCGCAGGGATTGACGCTGATCATATGGCAAGCGCTTTCCGGGAGCCAGCGGCCCGGGAGCGCGACGCTCCCGGGCCGCTGTAGTGGATCAGCTGCCGTAGACCTCGAAGGTGAACAGCGAGTACCCCCACGCGGTGCCGCGCGCGGTCGCGTTGATCCGCACATATCGTGCCTGGGCGCTCAGACCGGTGTTGTCGTCCTCACCACCGTTGCCGCCCGTGACCGACCGCGCCGTGGTCCAGGTCGTGCCGTTCGTCGACGTCTGGATCTGGTACGCCGAACCGTACGCCGCCTCCCACACCAACCGCACCCGGCTCACCGTGTAGGTGGCCCCCAAGTCCACCTGGATCCACTGCGGATCCGAGAAGGCGCTCGCCCACCGGGTCGTCGCCGAAGCGTCCACCGCGTTCGACGCCGGATACTCCGCCGCCTCCACACTGGACGCCGTCGCCGGCTTGTTCAGCGCCACGTTGGTCGCCTGCGGCGGGCCCTGGTCGCCGTAGACCTCGAAGGTGAACAACGAATACCCCCACGCGGTGCCCCGCGCGGTCCCGTTGATCCGCACATAACGTGCCTGGGCGCTCAGACCGGTGTTGTCGTCCTCACCACCGTTGCCGCCCGTCACCGACCGCGCCGTCGTCCACGTCGTACCGTTCGTCGACGTCTGGATCTGGTACGCCGAACCGTACGCCGCCTCCCACACCAACCGCACCCGACTCACCGTGTAGGTGGCCCCCAGATCCACCTGGATCCACTGCGGATCCGAGAAGGCACTCGCCCACCGGGTCGTCGCCGAAGCGTCCACCGCGTTCGACGCCGGATACTCCGCCGCCTCCACACTGGACGCCGTCGCCGGCTTGTTCAGCGCGAGATTGGGCGACTGCGGCGGAGTGCCGCCGTTGAAGGTGAACGAGTCGATGTCGAACAGCGAGCCGGCGCCGCCGGTGAACACCAGGAACAGGTTGTGCGTGCCGGCCGGCGGCGTGACGGTGCCGGTGACGTCCGTCCACGTCTCCCAGCCGCCGGTCGGCGCGACAGTGGCGGTGCCGACCACCGGGCCGGTGGCCGAGCCGGTGCGCAGGGAGATGGTGCCCCCGGTGCCGGCCGACGCGACCCGCGCGGTGAACGAGCCGACGCCGCTCAGGTTGTACGGGGTGAACGAGATCCAGTCGCCGTTTTCGACGAAGCCGACCGCGTTGCCGCCGTTGGCCGACGGCTTGGCGACGGTGGTGGTGCCCTGCTGGCCGCTGTAGTGCTCGGCCTGGCGGGTCCGTGGCTGTAGCACGGCCTGCGGCGAGGTCACCGGCGTGGTCGCGCCGACCGGCGTGTACTCGGCCACCATCACGCCGAAGATGTTCGCGTTGGCGTCGTGCTCACCGTCCACGGTGGTCTGTATCGTGCCCGAGCAGCCGGTCGCGCTGGTCATCGGGTGGCCATGGCTGTCGTGGCCGAGGATGTAGTTGACCCGCACCCGGCCACAGTCGACGGTCGGCGCGTTCGGGTCGCTGACCGTCACCTGATACGGGACGGCGTCGCCGAAGTTGAACACCCGCCCGTTCGCCGGCAGGCCGAGCGTGACCGTCGGCCGCCCGACGCCGATCACCACGCTCGCCGTCGCGCTGCGGCCGGTGCCGTCGCTCACCGTGAGTGTGGCGGTGAACTCGCCGTTGGTCGTGTACGTAAACGCCGGGTTGGCGGCGGTCGAGTCGGTGCTGCCGTTGGTGGTGAAGTCCCACGCGTAGGTGATCGGGTCGCCGTCCGGGTCGCCGGAGCCGGCCGAGCTGAACTGCACGGTCAGCGGCGCGTTCCCGCTCGTCGGGTTCGCGGCGGCGGACGCGACCGGCGACCGGCCACCGCCGGAGTGGTACTCGATCCGGTAGAGCGCCGAGTTTGCGTCGCCGCCGAACCAGCCGGTGCCGTAGTCGAGCACGTAGAGGGCACCGTCCGGCCCGAACTCCAGATCCATCACCTGGGTGCCGGTGTACGCCGGGAAAGCCTCGACGGTGCCGGAGACGGTGGCCGTCTTGATCCACCGGCGGCCGAACTCGCCGAGGAAGACCTTGCCGTTCATCGACGCCGGGAACTTCACGTCCGACGCGAGCGTGGCGCTGTAGTTGTAGACCGGGCCGCCCATCGGCGACAGGCTGCCGCAGCAGAGCGCGGGCGGGTCCTGCCCACCGCCGTAGGGCAGCCACGCCGTCTGGGAGGGCGGCAGCTGGGTGATGCCGGTGTTGTTGCGGGAGTTGTTCACCGGCCCGCCGGTGCAGTTGAACGCGGCGCCCGACGGCCCGGACGGGAAGGTGAAGTCGATGTACGGCGTGTTGTAGTTCGAGCAGTACGGCCAGCCGTAGAAGCCGGGCTGCGTGATGCGCTCGAACGACACCGTGCCGGCCGGCCCGCGCGTGGGGCTGCTGGTGCCGGCGTCCGGCCCGTAGTCGCCGAGGTACACGACGCCGGTCGCCCGGTCGACGGCCATCCGGAACGGGTTGCGGAACCCCATCGCGTAGATCTCCGGGCGGGTGTTGGCCGTGCCGGCGGGGAACATGTTGCCGGCCGGGATCGTGTACCCGCCGCCGGCGCTCGGCCGGATTCGCAGCACCTTGCCGCGCAGGTCGTTGCTGCTGCCGGAGGTGCGCTGCGCGTCGAACGCGGGGTTGCGGTCGGCCCGCTCGTCGATCGGCGTGTAGCCGCTGGAGTCGAACGGGTTGGTGTCGTCCCCTGTGGACAGGTAGAGGTTGCCGGCCGCGTCGAAGTCGATGTCACCGCCCACGTGGCAGCACATGCCGCGGCTGGTCGGCACGTCCAGGACCGTGACCGCCGAGTTGGGGTCGAGCGTGAAGTCGGCGTTGACGGTGAAGCGGGACAGCCGGTTGACCCCGTTGAACGGCGCGAACTGGGCGGCCGTGCCGGTCGCCGGCGCGTCACCGGCCGGCGTGGACAGTGGCGGCGCGTAGTACACGTAGACCCAGCGGTTCGACGCGAAGTTCGGGTCGGCCTTGATGCTCTGAAGCCCCTCCTCGTCGTGCGTGTACACCGGGATGGTCAGCGCCACCTTCGTGTTGCCGGCCGGGTCGGTGTAGCGGACGGTGCCGTCGCGCGAGGTGTGCAGCACGCCCCGGTTGGGCAGCACGGTCAGGCCCATCGGCTCGCCGACCTCGGCGACGCCTTTGGCGAGGGTCACCTGGCGGTAGCCGGCCTGCGGCGGCTGGCCGGTCGAGCAGTTGCCGGTCCCCTGGGCCGCGTACCGGATGCCACCGAGCAGGTGGGAGCGGAAGTTGGCCTCGCCGTAGCTCTCGATGGTGTGGCCCATGCCGGTGTACCACGAGCGGCCGCCGTCGTAGCCGCGGCACCACGCGATCGGGTGATCCCCACCCATCGAGCCACCCGTGTAGGTGCTCTCGTCCAATGTGGCCAGCACGTGGGTCTGCGAACGCGGGTTGGTCCGGTAGTTGTACCACTCGTCCAGCCGCTGCCACGCCGTGGGCAGCCCGGCCGTCGACGGGTGCGTCGTGTCCTCGATGCGCACGGTGGCGTTCTGGTTGGCCGGGTGGCTGGCGAAGTAGGCGCCGACGAGGTTGCCGTACCACGGCCAGTCGTACTCGGTGTCGGACGCCGCGTGGATGCCCGCGTATCCCCCGCCGCCCCGGATGAAGCCCTCGAACGCCGCCTGCTGGCTGGCGTTCAGCACGTCCGCGGTGGTGGAGAGCCAGACGACCGCCTGGAAACGCGCCAAGTTCGCCGCGGTGAACTGCGCCGCGTCCTCCGTGGCTTCGACGGTGAAGTTGTTTTGCGCGCCCAGCTGCTGGATCGCGGCGATGCCGGCCGGGATCGAGTCGTGCCGGAAGCCGGCGGTCTTACTGAAGACCAGAACATTGAAGTCCGCCGCCGCCTGGGCCGGGACGGTGGTGAAGCCGACCGCCGCCATGATCAAGGCAAGGCAGAAGGCCAATCTTCGGAACATGATCGGCTGTCTCGCTTCCTGTCGAACAAACTTCCGGACAGGCGTGCGCCGATCACGCCGATCACCACCGACACATTGGAGTCTGGCGATAACCTGAGGCGAGACTAAGATGTTTCGCGCGTGTCGTCTAGATGTTAAGTCCTGTCACTCGAAACTTCGGTCCATACATGTCGAACTTTTTGTAAGGCACACAGAAGTGGGCGCGTGGCAGACTCGGCGGGTGCCCCTGGAAAACGAGGACCGGCCTTCGGACTCGCCGTACATCCACCGGGTCTGGCGCAGCCACGCGTCCGGGGTCGCCCGGATGACGTCGGTCGCGACCTCCAACTGGGAGATCGTGTTCTGGCGGTGGGAGGGCGGCCTCCACGCCGCCGTGCGCGGCCCGGAGACCACCGTCACGAGCGTCGACGTGGGTGACGGTGCGGAGTCGTGGGGGATCACGTTCGCGCACGGCTCGTCGATGCCGCATCTGCCGCCGGCGCGCCTTGTCGACTCGGCGTTGGAGAGTCCGCACGCGACCGCGACGACGTTCCTGCTGCGGGGCGACGAGTGGCCGGTGCCCGACTTCGACAGCGCGGAGCAGTTCGTGGCGCGGCTGGTGCGGGAGGGTGTGCTCGTGCGCGATCCGCTCGTCGACGAGGTGGTGGCCGGCGGGTCACCGGAGGTCGGCACGCGGTCGGTGCAGCGGCGGGTGGCCGCGGCGACGGGGCTCACGCAGGGCAGCATCCGGCAGATCGAGCGTGCCCGGCAGGCTGCGATCCTGCTCACCGAGGGGCGTACCCCGCTGGAGGTCGTCGACCTGCTCGGCTACTACGACCAGCCGCACCTGGCACGCTCGCTCCAGCGTTTCATCGGCCGCACCGCCACCGAGCTGCGCCGCCCGGAGCCGGCCGAGCCCCTGTCGCTTCTGTACAAGATCGAGGACACCGCCGGCCCCTAACGTGAGTCGCACGCAACCGACATCAGGAAAGGGCAAGCGAAATGTCCGAGAACGCACGAGCCGCCGCCGTGTCCGCCGACGGCACCGTGATCGCATTCGACGCCTGGGGGGCGGGTGAGCCGCTCATCGTCGTCGACGGCGCGACCGCATACCCGGCGATCAACCCGCTCAACCGGGAGTTGGCCCAGGAGCTGGACGGCGACTTCCGGACCTACACCTACGACCGCCGCGGGCGTGGCGACAGCACGGACACCGCACCGTACGCGGTCGAGCGGGAGATCGAGGACATCGCCGCGCTCATCGAGGTCGCGGGCGCGCCGGCGACCGTGTTCGGGTGGTCGTCCGGGGCCGTCCTGGCGCTCGACGCCGCGGCGGCCGGGCTGCCGATCGCGCGGCTGGCGCTGTTCGAGCCGCCGTTCGTCGTCGACGACAGCCGCCCGCCGCTCCCCGCCGACTACGTCGAGCGCCTCGAGGCGGCGGTCGCCGCCGGGCGTCCGGGTGACGCCGCCGCGATCTTCATGACCGACGCGGTCGGCGGGTCGGCCGAAGACGTCGAGATGCTCCGCAAGAGCGACTTCTGGCCGATCATGGAGGCGGTCGCGCCGACCATCTCGTACGACGGCCGCATCATGGGCACCACGATGTCCGGCAACCCGCTCCCCCGCGACCGGTGGGACGCCATCACCGTGCCCGTCCTGGTGATGTACGGCATACGCACGTTCCCGTCTATCATCCCGGCCGCGCGGGCCCTCGCCGAGCTGCTGCCGACCGCGACGCTGCGCCCGGTCGAGGGCGAGCAGCACAGCGCCCCACCCGCCGTGCTCGCCGCCGCGCTGCGCGACTTCGTGGGCAAGTGAGGGGGCACGACATGGGACGGATCGTAGTCACCGAGTTCATCTCGCTCGACGGCGTCGTGGAGGCGCCGGGCGGGGAGGACTTCAAGTATCCGAACTGGAGCTTCGAGTTCGACCGCGGCGAGGAGGGCGAGCAGTTCAAAGTGGACGAGGCGCTCGGCGCCGACGCGTTACTCCTCGGCCGCCGCACCTACGAGGGCTTCGCCGCGGCTTGGCCGGGATACGAAGGAGAGCTCGCCGACAAGTACAACGGGATGCCCAAGTACGTCGTCTCCACCACGCTGGAAAGTCCAGAGTGGAACAACACCCGGGTGATCCAGGTCGACGACGTGGCGCGGATCAAGTCCGAGGTGGAGGGTGAGATCTCGGTCGCCGGCAGCATCCGGCTGGCGCAAGGGCTGCTCGCCCGCGACCTCGTCGACGAGATCCACCTCATGACGTTTCCGGTCATCCTCGGCACGGGGCGGCGGCTGTTCGCCGATACCCCGGACAAGTCGGCCTGGAAGCTGACCAGCGCGACCACCGTCGGAGCCGGTGTGCTCATCACGGTCTTCCAGCGCGCCAGGTGATGAAGGAGGGTCGGCCCGACGAGGGCCGACCCTCCTCTGGCTCTACTCGCAGTGCCAGACGACCGCCTGGATCGTGTCGGTCGAGTCGTCCGACTGCCCGGCGACGGTGCGGCCGTCGTCGCTGAGCGTGTTGGCGATGGTGGCGAGGTTGCCCGGCTCGCCGAGGTCCGGCAGCACGACGGTGGCGTCGCCGGCGAGGAGCACCGCGCGGTCCCGCTGGCCGATGCCGACCTGCCACCCCTGCGCGTTCACCGCGTCCGCGGGGCCTGTCAACCCGTCGAACCGGATCACCTCACCCGTGCGGACGTTCCACCGGATCGGCACGCTACCGCCGCCGGACTTGGCGGCTTCCGCGCCGCCGGGTATGCCCCTGGCGGCACCCTCGTGGGCGACCAGGCCGGTCGCCCAGCCGTTGCGGATCGCGAAGACCCGGGTGGTCGCGCCCGGCTTGCCGTCGAGGTCGGGCACCGGGAGCGCGCGGTGGGTGCCGTCCGGGAACCAGACGTAGGCCCGGTTGTTGCCGACGTTGCCGACGGTGGTGCCGTCTTCGTCGATGTCGACGGCCGTCGCCTCCTTGGTGCCGGCGGGGACCGGCAGCCGGATCGGCGCGGTCGCCGGCGAGGGCCAGACCAGCGCGTGACCGGCGTCGTCGTCGCCTACGATCGCGCCCGCCTCGTTGATCGCCGACGCGGATCCGCGGCGCACGCCCGGCAGCTTGGACACCTCGCCGTCGTGGTAGGCGTACGGGACCGGGCCGCTGTCGTCCTCACCGCCGGCGTAGCTCCAGCCGACCGCGGTGCCCGACGAGTTGACGTCGCGCAGCGACTCCTCCAGGTCGCCAGGGAGCATCACCTTCTTCGGTGCGCCGTCGTTCCAGATGACCGCCTGGTAGCCGCCGCCCTTCGGGTAGGAGCGCCCGACGTGGTAGCGGCCGGTGGGGTCGCCGCCGGAGATGAGCGCCATCGGCTCGCCGTCGGGCGTGGGCAGCTGTTCGAGCGTGCAGGAGGTCGGTGGCGGCGTGACGGGCGCGCGCCAATCCGGCGTGCCCGGGATCGTGTACTCCCCCTTCGGCACGGCCGACGCGGTGGTGGGCGGCGGCTCACCGGTCGCCCCGGTCTGCGGCGCCGAACCGGTGGCAAGCCCGCCGGCGACCGAGACGCCCGCGACGGCGAGGGCGGTCACGGTCGCGGCGCCCGCGTACCCCACGCCCCGGCGGACCCGGTGGCGGCGCCCGTCCGCGATCGCCCGCCGGATGTCCACCGTGGACGGTGTACGCGGCTCGGCGTCGAGCGACCGCAGCAGATCTACTTCGGATGGCATCTATCGGCTCCTCGTTTATTGCTTGGTGGAGAACCCCGCCAGCTCCCGCTCCCCGAGCAGTCGCCGCAGTGTGGCGAGCCCGCGAGCGGTCTGGCTCTTGACCGTGCCGGATGAGCAGCCGAGCATCCCGGCCACCTCGTCCACCGACAGGTCGTAGAAGAACCGCAACACCAGCACGGCCTGCTGCCGGCGCGGCACCTTGCGCAGCGCCGCCCGCACGACCTGGCGGTCTTCGATCCCGTCGTTGTGGAGCGGCGGTGGCTCCGGCGCGTCGCGAAACAGCCGGACCCGTGCCCAACCCAGCCGCCGCTCGTCGACGTACGTGCGCACCAGCATGGTCCGCACGTACGCGTCGATGTTGTCGGCGGCCCGCGCGTGCCGCCACTTCACGTACAGCCGGGTGATGGTCTGCTGGACCAGGTCGTCGGCGCGGTGCTCATCGCCGGCCAGGAGGTACGCCAGCCGCCGCAGCGCGGGAATCCGCGCCGAGACGTACTCGACGTACTCCTCTTCCGAAGCGTCAGGCATCGCCCGCCCTTCCGTCACGGTCATCAACCCCTGAGACGGGTACGGCAGACGATCCGGTTGTCAGGTGCCGTGCACGCGATCAAGGAAATCTCGGACCAGTGTGACCGCTTCGTCCAGATGTGTCTCTAGCAGCCAGTGCCCGGCCCCGTCCAGCAGGTGCAATTCGGCGTCCGGCAGGTCCCGCAGATAGGCGCGGGCCGCGCCCGCCGGCATGTACCCGTCCTCCGGCCCCCACACGATCAACGCCGGCGGCTGATGCTCGCGCAGGTAGGCCTGTTGCCGCGAAAACCACGCGACCGTGCTCCCCTGGTCGGCCAGCAGCGTCGTGACGTTCTCCCGCCGCTCCGGGTCGCCGAGCACCGACCAGGACAGCCGCCACAGGTCGGGGCTCACCCGCTCGCGCAGGTGCGCGGGGATCTCGCCGACGAACTCGTCCCGGAACCCCTCCTCGCTCACCGCCGCCTTGAGCTTCTCGCGGCCCTCGGGGGTCGGGTTCGCCCAGTACTCCTTCAGCGGCGCGTACTTCGGCCCGTGCTCGTCGGGGTAGATGTCACCGTTCTGGATGATGAGCGCGGCCACCCGATCCGGCGCCGACATGGCCAGCCGCAGCCCGAACTGCGAGCCGTAGTCCTGGAGGTAGATCGCGTAGCGGCGCAACTCCAGCGTGTCGACGAAGCGGCGGAGAAACCCCGCGTACGCGTCGAACGTGTAGGCGAAGCCGGCGGGCGCCACGCTGTAGCCGAAGCCGGGATAATCCGGGCTAATCAGGCGCCATCGGTCGCCCAGCGCGGCCATGAAGTGCCGAAACTGGAACGACGACGACGGGTACCCGTGCGGCAGCAGCACGACCGGCCCGTCCGGCGGCCCAGCCTCCCGGTAGAAGACGCGAGCCCCGTCCACCTCGACCGTGCGATGCGCGATCCTCATCTCCCGCCCGTACCCGCGCCGCCCACCCTCCAAGCAGGCCCACCCTTCGCGGAAGGCGTCGCCGGTCGTGACGTTTTCTTCGAGGCATATTTGCCCATGTCCGCGTCAGCGGCGGACCGTATGCTCCCGCGGGCACCGCTCCCGGCCGGCGGCTCGCAGCGCTCGCCGAAATCCC